>SHAI01000025.1 GCA_004213235.1 Parvularculaceae bacterium | reverse complement strand
CCGAGGTTAGATTACGCCATAAGTCGAAGACTGTTCCACTAAATCTTCAATGTTGCGGGATTGGGTTTGAATCCCCCCTATCGGACCCGAGTGCCACAAAATATTATTCAATTAATTAGGTGAATTTGTGGCGGAGACGAAGGGATTCGAACCCTCGAAGCGGTTTAACCCGCTTACTCCCTTAGCAGGGGAGCGCCTTCGACCACTCGGCCACGTCTCCGCCGCGGAAAATGTCGATTTTTTACCGCAGATGCAAGGCCGCAATTTCGTTTCCATAGATTTTTGGGGAAACTCTGACGTTTGCTGGCTGGATTATCGCCGTTCAGTGTCGAAATTGGTGGTGGATGGCGGCTTTGCGCGACTGCATCCTGTCTTGCCGCCGTTTAAGAGCGCGGCCAATGCGCCCGCGTTCAGATCTTCTGCCACGGCATCTTCCTGAGCGGTTTCAGCGACAAACGCCACATAGTCCTGGCAATCCCCATCGGGGCCGCCCGGCGGGGCTTCGTCGGGCTCGATAGGAACTATCTCGGCCGGTTCTAGCAGGCCACCGGTTTCAAGCGCCCATGGCGATTGTATTGCGGTCTGAGTAGCCGCAGGAAGGGGCGACCCAGGAGGGGCGGGGGCTGGCTCTCCACGAGAAGATGGAGCTGGCTGCGGATCGCTAAAGCTTGGTCGACTGATCTTCGCCTCTGGGCCTTTGGCAGCCGGCGCGGTTTCAACGCTCTCAATCTTTT
The DNA here is from genome assembly GCA_004213235.1 of Parvularculaceae bacterium. GTDB lineage: Bacteria > Pseudomonadota > Alphaproteobacteria > Caulobacterales > Parvularculaceae > MED-G105. The sequence continues at coordinate 15,765 of SHAI01000025.1, read as the reverse complement.
GCAGTGTGACCGCGGGATTGGCTGTCTGCTTGGGGATAACTGTCTGATCCGGGATGACGGTCTGTTTCGGGACGGCTGTCGCAGCGACCGCGTTTCCTGAAGTGTTTTCATCGGCGGCGATGACGCTGGCTGCGGTATTCCCCGGATTTTCAGCAATTAGTGGCGGGTCAAGAACAGTCCTCGCGGCGGCGTAAATACGTGGCTCGATTTCTGGCAGCAAGCCGTCGGCGTCGATCGCCGGGATTTGCCCGACACGGCCGCGTGGCCCGCCACGCTCCAAGTCAGCGGACAGCATTCCGGTCATCGACTGGCCGGTGAGACGACTGCGATAAACCTGGGTATTTTCCAGGACACGCTGGACATAGTTGCGGGTTTCGGAGAACGGGATCTGCTCCACCCAATCGATCGGATCGATATCGGGTGCGCGGGGATCGCCAAAGGCATCCATCCATTGAGTGACCCTTCGCGCGCCTGCGTTATAGCCGGCAAACACCATGGGATAGGATCCGTTTAGATCGGTGAGGAGATGGGAAACATGCGCCGCGCCGATCACCATGTTGTAGTGCGGGTCGCCAAGAAGGGCGCTGCGTCGATATGGTAACCGCTCCTTACGCGCCGTAATTTGAGCGGTGGCGGGCATGAGCTGCATTATGCCTCGCGCGCCAGCGCGTGAATAGGCGCTGGGATTAAACTCGCTTTCCTGGCGCGACAGACCAAGAATGAGCTCCGGCGGCGCGTACCCTGCGGCGACCTCTGGCACATGAATGGTCGGGTACATCACCTCCGGCGCAAAGTGGCCGCGCCTGGTGCCTGCTTTGCCTGCGCGAACGCTGACATGGCGCGCGCGAATATGCGCTGCGGCGGTGGCAAGTTCCTTATATTCGCCTGTGCTCTGCAGGAGATCATCAAGAAAATAGCCGAAGATTAAAAATGCCCGATCATCTTGAATTTCCGTCAGCATGCGAAGCGCTTGTGCGGCCGGTCGGCTGGCAAAACGCGCCTTGTCCTCAGCAGAGGACGGCGCGGTGTTTCCAAAGGTAATCTCCAAAGCGTCGCCGCCCAGGCGTTCTGCGGCGAGCTGACCATAGAAAGCGTAGGGATACTGAGATGCGTTTTGGTATCTTGATCGCGCCAGCGTGTCTTCCCCGCGTGCTTCTGCAGCGCGCCCTAGCCAATACCATCCCCGCGACAGAGAAATGGGCGTGCCAACATTCGCCGTCAGTGCCGCGAAGTGAACATCAGCGCGCATGGGTTCGCTAAGGAACCGCAGGGCAATCCAGCCGGCATTGAATTCAGCTTCGGAAAAAGAGGTTGAGCCCGGCGTTAAGCCATGACCGGCCGCCATGGCGTAAGCGTCGGCATAAAGTTTTTCACGCAGGGCCCAGCGCATTAAAAGTTGGCGTTCTTGCCAATGGCGGGATTCATTTCGGCTTGTCGCCGGATCCTGAGGGTTTGCTCTGGCAATCGCCAGTGCTGTGGGTTCTTCACCGGCACGTCGGTAATGACGGATCGCGGCATGAACGATCCCGGGATCACGGCGATCGTCAATGCTAAGCTGGCTGTATAGATCGCGCCCATTCGCCGCTTGGAGAAGAAGCGCTGCTCTTACCTTTGCGATCTTGCGTTCTTGTGCTGGCAGGTAGATGAACACCCGTCTGGCATTCGTGACCTGGCGCTCCCAAAGCAGGCGATCGACCCGCGCCAAATGGTCCTTCTTGGTCAAAACCCCATTATAGTTTGCCAGAAAGGTACGTTCCGCTGACGCGGTAAAATGATTATTGATCCATGCATCGCGGATATGTGCGTCTGCCGCTTCCTGCTCACCCGTCGCATAGAGGGCCCGTGCAAGAGCGATTTTTCCTTTTGCCGTGATCGGTGATCTCTGATTGAAAAAGTTGACCACAAAATCTGGTGATACCGTCTTGGGGATCCTCTCCTCAACATGGCGTTGAATTTTCGTGTATGACGGCCACGCTTCGTGGGTGTCCAAAAATGCCAACGCGTCTTGAATATCGACTTTTGGATCGCGCGCTTCGAAATAATACCATTTTGCAAGGGATCGCGCGATTGGGTGTTCTACAATGTCGCACAGGGATCGCGCCTCGGCGAATGCGCGTCTTTTCAGGGCGTTTCTGACCAGGCGGATTCGTTCAAGGTCATTCCTGCTGATGTATAAAGGGTCCGGGGGCGGCGGTTTGAGGTGCGGCGCGTCTTGCAGGCCGACAAAAGTGAGAGGTGCAGAAGGTGTTGATTGCGCGCCAGCTGCGCCCAAGCCGAGGCATTGCACGGCGCATATTACGGAAAATACCAACCGGGCAAACTCACTGGGCGAGCGTCTCATGTCCCATCAACTCCACGAAAACCCCTTAATCTGGTCACCATAGCAGGATTGCGTTTAAATTCATGACCCCCGCGTCAGTTTTTGAGCAATTCGACGTCAAAGGCCCCTTGCGAAGCCGCGCGCGGTGCGCGTATCGAACGCTGCGAAAGGAATTTTTTAACATGATTGACCTGTCAGGATCGATTACCGCGCTTGTCACCCCGTTTCGAGGCGGCGTTCTTGATGATGATGCGTTCCAGCGTCTGGTTGATAGGCAGGTGGTTAATGGATCCAGCGCAATCGTGCCGGCGGGGACGACGGGCGAATCGGCGACATTGAGCCATGAGGAGCATCACCGCGTCATCGAGCTTGCCGTCGAAGCCGCAGCGGGACGTGTGCCGGTTGTCGCCGGGGCAGGCTCGAATTCCACGGCAGAAGCGATCGAACTTGCCCGATTTTCACAACAGGCAGGGGCTGATGCCTTACTCACCGTAACCGGATACTACAACAAGCCAACGCAAGCTGGATTGATTGCGCATTTCACCGCCGTGCATGACGCGACCGAATTGCCAATGTTCCTGTACAATGTGCCTGGCCGAACAATGGTTTCATTGAGTGTCGAGACCATTGCGACTTTATCTGCATTGCCGCGAATTATCGGTATTAAAGATGCCACGGGCGATCTGGCACGCGTGGCGCTGCAGCGCCTGGCGAGCGGGGCAGATTTTATTCAGCTGTCCGGCGAGGATATGACGGCGGTAGGTTTCAACGCCATGGGCGGGGTGGGCTGCATTGGCGTGACGGCAAATATTGCGCCGTCACTGTGCGCGAAGATGCAAAAGGCCACGCTGTCCGGCGATTTTGCCAGCGCAGTCGCTGTTCAGGACAAGCTCGCGCCGCTCCATGAAATCTTGTTTGCTGAGACGAGTCCGAGCCCGGCAAAATACGCACTCTCCCGCCTTAATCTGTGCACACCAGATGTTCGGCTGCCCTTGGTCATGCCAAGTCAACGTGTGACGGAACGCATTGACCGGGTATTGGATGAATTAGGTATCGACAGCTAATGGCGGCGAAAAAACAGGCTGATCCAAAGCGCAAAACCATCGCGGATAACCGCCAGGCGCGCCGCGATTACGACATTGAAGACGTTATCGAAGCGGGTCTTGTGTTGACCGGTACTGAGGTCAAAGCATTGCGCGAGGGGCATGCGACGATAAAAGAGGCTTATGCGGCGCCGGAGAACGACGGGATCTGGTTGATCAACGCCAATATCCCGGAATATTCCGCCGGCAATCGCGAAAATCACGAACCAAAACGCCCCCGGAAATTGCTGCTTCACAAACGAGAGATTGCCCGCCTCGTCCAGGCGGTTGAGCGCAAAGGCTACAGCCTCGCGCCATTGCGGCTTTATTTCAATGATCGCGGCGTGGCAAAGCTGGAAATCGGGATCGGCAAAGGCCGCAAGGCGCACGACAAACGAAATGTCGTCAAAGATCGCGACTGGTCGCGCCAACAACAGCGATTACTGCGGGATCGGGGTTAATCCCCCGCAGCTTCCACCGGGACGAAAGTCATGACAGTCTGAAACGCAGCTGCCGCCGCTGCCCCGCCGGCTACGCAAAATGCCATGGCCGCGAGTGATGCGGGGCCATTTGCCAGCAAGACGTGTGCGCCGGCAAAGCACAGGCAAATCGCAAGGGTCGCGCGGGCATAAAACCAGAGCAGCACCGAAAAACCATCACCGCCGGTAAACTTGGCAGCAAAACGCGGCATGGAGATGAAGATATAAACCCAGGCACCAAAGCCGGCGGCAATAATGGCACCGCCGCCCGTCCAGCCCTGGAAAAACCCGGGGGCACCACCGCGCGCCATCGAAAACGACATGGCCGCAAACGCCGTTGCGATGATACCAAACACCATCGTTACACTGAGCGTTAGGACAGGTTTTGAATCGCGGGCCTGTCGCAGCGGACCGTCTTTGGTCGGCAGACCCCAATTACGCCGGCTCACGAGATCAATCCCTTCGTGAATTCGAAAATGCGATATTCGGGCATGTTCATTCTCCAAGATCTCGCCGGATCAATGAAAACACATGGGAAAACATTTCTGACGTCAATCTGCCAGTGTTCGTGTTGTAACGCGAGCAATGATAGCTGTCATAGATGGTAAACTCTATGTTCGCAGGGCGGTGCATCGCAGCATGAGCAAATGGGTGTGCGGCAAGGCGAAGGCCTAGTGCTTTTAATACATTGTCATGGGCGATTTTGCCGAGACAAAGTACGGCTTTCAAATTTGGCATCGCTGCAAGGCGTGCTGTCAGGAAAGGGCGGCAGGCAGTTGCTTCTGCGCCAATTGGCTTATTCTGCGGCGGCACGCAGCGCACAGCATTGGTGATCATGGCGTTCACAAGAACCAGACCATCGTCGGGGTGAGCGCCATAGGAGCCTTTCGAAAAGCCATGTTCGGCCATGGTTTCGTAAAGCAGATCGCCGGCATAATCCCCCGTGAATGGGCGGCCGGTCTTGTTCGCCCCCTGCATGCCCGGCGCTAATCCGACAATCAGAAGCTCTGCCTTGTCATCTCCAAACGACGGGACGGCCCCATTGAACCAGTCTGGATGCGCAGCTTTATTTTCATGTCGAAATGCCACAAGCCTCGGGCATAGCGGGCAATTTTCCGCCGGCTCGGCCGTTGGCCTATCCATGTTAAGTGGTGACATGATGCGGATGATCAATAGTCGTCATCATCGCCATAATCACCATATCCGTCATCGAAATTGTCTGGCAAATCGCCGTTCGGTTCATCCTTCAAACGTGGCTTTGGCTGCCCGCCGGCGCGACCGATCAGCTTTTGAATGTCCGCCAGGTCGATAAAGGTATCCGCCTGGCGGCGCAGTTCGTCCGACGCCATTGGCGGCTGGGATTTGGCAGTGGAGATAACGGTTACGCGAACGCCGCGCGCTTGTACTGTTTGGATAGCGTGTCTGAAATCACCATTTCCGGTGAACAGCACGATATGGTCCAGCTTTTCCGCCAGGTTGACCATGTCGACCGCGAGCTCGATATCGATAGATCCTTTAAAGCGCTTGCGGCCTTGCTGGTCGGTGAATTCACGGGCCAGCTTGGTGACCATTGTGTAGCCGTTATAGTCGAGCCAATCCACAAGTGGCCGCAAGGGGGAGTAATCCTGATCGCGGTCTTCTTGCATGGAGGTGTAATAATATGCCCGAACCAGCCGGCCATAGTCCCGGGACTTGGCCAATAGGCTTTTATAGTCCATATCGAAGCCGAGGCTGCGGGCTGATTTGTATAAATTAGCGCCGTCAATAAATAGAGCTGTGCGTTCGTCGTCGCGTAGCCCAAGGAAATCTGTCATAAATTGCTCCAGAAAATATGCGTTCTTACCGAATTGGCCGTGTCCGCTTAAAAAAATGGTTAACTTGATCTAAACGTCATGATTCTCGTTGGTATGGGATCAAATTTGCCCTTTTGTGGCATGGAACCGCCTAGCGTATTGCAATTCGCGTTGGATGCCATCGCGCGCACGGTCGATGTGTCCGCCGTGTCGCGCCTTTACCGCGCGCCGTCTTGGCCTGACCCGTCTTTGCCGCCCTATGCAAATGCAGTTGCAATGGTAACCACCCAAAAGAGCCCGCAAGCTCTACTGGCAGCGTTACGTCGAATTGAGAACGCGTTTAGCCGTCGAAGGACAGACCCGAATGCGCCGCGGACGCTTGATCTCGACCTATTGGTCTATGGTGAGCAGATAATGCAAGGGGACACCAAAGAGGCGTTGAAGCTGCCGCACCCGGGTATTGCCGAACGCGATTTTGTACTTGCGCCGATTTGTGACATTGCGCCCGACTGGCGTCATCCATTGAGTGGCTGCCGTGCCGATGATCTATTAAGCGGCCTGCAGCCTGTCTCGGCGCTGCCAATGGAAGAATTTCACCTCACCCTTGGCCCGCGCACAGCGCGCCAACCAACACTCTGGCGTGATTGATTCAGTCGGGATTTCTTTTGCAACGCGATAAGGTGTTGTTTTCTAGGTTGATGGGCCGTATATCCGCTGCTCACATCGCATGGCTTCGGCGCTAATCCCCATATTTGCTGACCGAATATGAAAAAAACTGTCGCCGAGCCACCGGACGATGAACGATTATCGGATAAACGATTATCAGCTGAACGATAAACAGAAGCGATTTCTGGCGATATTGGAGAACGTAAATGGCACGCGTCACCGTTGAAGATTGTGTTGAGAAAGTCCCCAATCGGTTCAATCTGGTTTTGCTAGCGGCACATCGTGCCCGTGTTCTGTCGTCCGGGGCACCGCTTCTTGTCGATCGCGACAATGACAAAAACCCTGTCGTGGCCCTTCGTGAAATTGCCGACGAAGAACTTCAGCCTGAAAACATCCAGGAAGATCTGGTTGTCTCGCTTCAACGCCAGTTCGAAGTGGAAGAGGGCGATGAAAACACAGAGGTTGGTGAGAAGGCTGACATGCCGGAATTCGACCAGACCGACCAGGAAAAGTATCTCCAGGCAATCAAGGCTGCGGGTATGACAACACCTCAGTCGCTGCCCAAGAGTTAAATTCGGTGAACCTGGCCACGGGTAGGTGACTTAGGATCATCAGTTTGTCGATCCTTCAAGGAGCGACCATGAAAAAGACGCGCGCGAGGCTCCGCCGCCGGCAACAACAGCGTTTGATTGCAGGGCGTCGGAAAATATTGATGCTGGGTCAACGCGCGCAATTGAAGTCTATCCGATTATTTCGCACTCTGGTTCGACGTCGGCCTAGCTTGCGCCGATAGTCCTGTGGCTTTTGACGTCTCGCCGAACACGGCGCGACTGACACCGTGGCGCATTGAGAGCAGATGACGAGATTTGAACATAGCGACCAAATGGCAGGCGTGCCCGCCTCGGATAGCGACAAAGCGCGCGCCGTTGAAATTCGCCAGGTGGAACTGCTTGATCTGGTCCGGGCTTATGATCCGCGTGTTGATGAAGACCTTCTCAACCGTGCTTACGTTTTCTCTATGCGCGCCCATGGCGGGCAGACCCGGAAATCTGGTGACCCGTATTTTACCCACCCGCTCGCGGTGGCAGGCATTTTGACCGAGTTGAAAGCCGACCCGGCGACGGTCGTCACGGCCTTGCTCCATGATGTTGTCGAAGACACCGACACGACCGTTGAGGATATACGCCAGATATTTGGTGACGAAATTGCCCGCTTGGTTGATGGGGTCACGAAGTTGTCGCAGATCGAACTTAGATCTGAGGCTTCAAAACAGGCTGAAAATTTTCGCAAGTTTGTGATGGCGATGGCGGACGATGTGCGCGTGCTGCTGGTCAAGCTTGCCGACCGTCTGCACAATATGCGGACGCTTCATTTTTTTGATAATGTTGAAAAGCGTCGCCGTATCGCGCTTGAAACCATGGAGATTTATGCGCCCCTTGCCGGGCGTATTGGCGTGCAGCGGTTCAGAGAAGAACTTGAGGAAATTTCCTTCCGTGAACTTAATCCGCAAGCGTATGAAATGATTTCACAGCGCTTGGCGGTGCTTCATGATTCCACTGTAGCTGGTGTGGTGGAGCTTGCCCAGGTCTTGCGCAAGAACCTGGCTGATGCCGGACTCAATGCAGAAGTACATAGTCGCGAGAAACGCCCGTTTTCGATTTGGCGCAAAATGTCTGCGAAAAATGTATCTTTTGACGAATTGGCAGACATATATGCGTTCCGAATCATTCTCGGCAATGTCGAGGAATGTTATCGTGCTCTGGGTATTATACACGCCACGTGGCGTATGATTCCGTCCGAGTTTGATGACTATATATCCGCGCCGAAACCAAACAATTATCAATCAATACATACTGCTGTTATTGGTCCGCCAACAGATAATGGTGCGCGTCAGCGTGTAGAGATTCAGATTAGAACGCGCGAAATGCAAGACACTGCCGAGCGTGGTGTCGCCGCGCATTGGCGGTATAAGGATAAAGGTGCCGGTGGGTCGTCGAATGTGGAAATCCAGACTGCTGGTCTGCATGACCCCTACGAAACGCCGCGGCGGCTTGTTGAAATGTTTCAGCAAGGCGAAGATCCCGATGAAGCGTTGAAATATGTCAAGCTTGAGCTTTTTCAGGACCAGGTATTCTGTTTTACGCCAAAAGGTCGCGTCATTGCCCTGCCAAAAGGGTCAACGGGCCTTGATTTTGCCTACGCCTTGCACACCGATGTGGGCGATAGTTGCATCGGTGTGAAAATCAACGGTTCGGCCCGGCCGTTACGGACGCCTTTAAAGAATGGCGACGTTGTCTTGATACTGAAATCTGAAAACGCACCGCCGCCAATTGGGTGGGAGGCAATTGCCGTTACCGGCCGCGCGCGCACTGGCATTCGTCGGCGAATAAAGAAGATGAAATACGCCGAGCATCTTGCCCTTGGAAGGTCAATTGCTGAAAACATATTTGATGGTGTTCAGCTGGATTTGACGCCAAAAGCAGTTCGCGCGGCACTGCAGCGCCTTGATGAGGACAGCGTGGATGATGTTTTTGTCAAGGTCGGGCGGGGTGAACTCTCCGTAGAGAAACTTGTTGAGGCGGTGTATCCTGGGGCCGCGCTTGAAGTTGAAGGTGAGTTAAAGGCTGCGAAAGTGACACCCACGGCATCGAGGCGGTCGATAGAAGGCTTGCCGGCTGGTGCGCGCGCCCGACTGGCCAAATGTTGTCTGCCTGTGCCTGGTGAGCGCATTGTTGGCGTGCGGGACGGGCAGGGTATCGTCAATGTCCACACAATTTACTGCGATAGCTTGGATGCCGATGCCCCCGAGCAGGCGCGGTGGATCGATCTGCGCTGGCGCGATGGTGATGATATCACCGCCGGATCGCGGATCAGGGTAGGTGTGCGAAACGAAATAGGCGTGTTGAGCGATGTTGCCAGTGTTATCGCTAGATACAATGTGTCGATTTCGAATATCGGCATGTCAGAGCGTGGGCGCGATTTCGTTGATCTTGAGATTGACGTCATCGTAAACGATGCGCGTCAGTTGACGCAGATGCTTGCAGGTTTGCGCGCTTCATCAAATGTGGTGGATGCGGAGAGAATAGAAGGAACGGAAGATGACGCCTGAGGAAGTAATCACGGAATTCCGCGACGCCGGTGCGCTCCTGAGCGGGCATTTTGTTCTGTCTTCCGGGTTACACAGCGATACCTATCTGAACAAATCCATTGTTTCGATGTATCCGGATCGAACCGAACGTTTGTGTCGGGCCCTGGCTCAAAAGGCGCGCGCGTTTATTGACGGCCCAATTGATTTTGTCGTCTCGCCGGCCATGGGGGCAATTATCTATGGCTATGAAACGGCGCGCCATGTTCCTGCGCCGTTCATGTTCGTTGAGCGCGTCGATGGGGCTTTCCAATTGCGTCGCGGATTTGAATTGCCGCCGGGTGCACGGGTCCTCGTGGTCGAGGATATCGTCTCCACCGGGTTATCGGCACGGGAATGTATTAGCTGTGTTCGGGATGCAGGTGCACAGGTTACTGCTCTGGCCTGTCTCATCGACCGGTCAAATGGCGAGGCTGATGTGGGTGCCCCCATGGTTCCGCTTTTATCCATGAAGGTTGAGGCATGGTCGGCGGATGCGTTGCCGGCGCATCTTGCGGAAATTCCTGCGATGAAACCCGGCAGTCGCGGTATTAGTCAGTAGAAAGAGCGATATATGCCAACCGAAACGCCAATTCGCCTCGGCGTGAATATTGACCATGTTGCGACACTGCGTAATGCACGTGGCGGCGCACACCCGGATCCTGTGCGTGCAGCGGCATTGGTCGCAAGCGCTGGCGCTGATGGCATAACAGCGCACTTGCGCGAAGACCGCCGGCATATTCGCGATGACGACATGCGCGCCCTGAAGGACGCAACGCACCTGCCGCTCAACTTTGAAATGGCGGCGACAGCGGAGATGCATAAAATCGTTTCCGAGGTGCGTCCGCATGCGTGCTGCCTGGTGCCGGAGAACCGCAATGAAAGAACCACCGAGGGTGGGCTTGATGTCTGCGGACAACATAATTTTCTGACGCCATTTATCAGTGAACTTAGTAATCTAGGTGCACGGGTCTCCTTGTTTGTGGATCCGATCGATGCGCAAATTGAGGCGGCGGGATCAACGGATGCCAAAGTTGTGGAAATCCATACCGGCGCTTATCACGAGGCGTGTCTGGGCAGTGACCCAAAGAAAATCATCGCGGAGTTGGATAAGATTAAGGCGGCGGCTGAATACGCGGACAGTTTAGGGCTTGAGGTTCATGCCGGGCATGGTTTGACCTTCCAGAATGTTCAGCCCGTCGCAGCTATCCCACAGATTGTCGAATTGAACATTGGCCATTTCCTTATGGGGGAGGCACTGTTCATGGGGCTTGCCGCGGCGGTGAAGGAAATGAAACTTCTGATGGAAGATGCGCGATCTGGCGGGCTTTATTGACGAGTGTTGTCCGGGGGCAGTGATAAACCAGAGTTAGAGATAAAGGCGAAACTGCGACGTGATTATCGGTATAGGTAGCGATCTTATTGACATTCGCCGGGTAGAGCGAACCCTAGAGCGTCACCCTGACCGGTTTCCGGCGCGCATTTTTACCGAGATTGAACAGCGCAAATCTGACCGGCGGAGAAATCGTGCCGCGTCCTACGCCAAACGCTTCGCGGCGAAAGAAGCCTGTTCAAAGGCGCTCGGCACGGGATTGTCGCAAGGTGTGTTCTGGCGCGATATGGGGGTGGTCAACCTGCCCACAGGGCAACCGACGATGGCGCTCACTGGCGGCGCGGCGGAACGATTAGCGGCGATGACGCCGGAAGGACGGCGCGCTGAAATACATTTAACCATTACCGATGATTATCCATTGGCGCAGGCCTTTGTTATTATCTACGCTGCCCATCCGGGTGATGCAGCTTCCCTTTAAGCGAATATCGGGTATTAGACGCCAGTGGCGGGGCGATAAAAGGAGTTTGAGGGGCATGACGGCGACACCAAACGGCCAGGAGGGGACACCTGACAGCGAACAGGAAGGGACACCCGCCAGCAAAAAGTCGGTCAAAAACCAGACCGAAACCTCGTCGGCAAGTGTGCCAGCAGGCACCACATTGATGGATGAATTTGTTGACCTGGGCAAAACCGTTCTCTGGGCGGTGGCCATCGCGCTTGTACTGCGCGTGATTATATTTCAGCCGTTTAATATTCCCTCCGGTTCGATGAAACCGAACCTGCTTGTGGGTGACTTTCTATTCGTTTCAAAGCCGGCTTATGGTTATTCGCGCGCGTCTCTGGTTTATCCATTCACTCGATTGGATATCGATGGTCGGTTCCTTGGGAACACGCCAGAGCAGGGCGATGTCGTGGTTTTTAAAAATCGCCGTGATGGCAACAAGGACTATATCAAACGGCTTGTCGGCATGCCTGGCGATGAAGTGCAGATGAAAAGCGGACTGCTGCATATTAATGGTGTGCCGGTTTCCAAGGTATTTGTGGAATACCGGAAGGTGTCTTGCGACGGCATGGCGGCTAAGGAAGTGCCGGTATTCCGTGAAACCTTACCCAATGGTGTTCAGTATGAGGTCCAGGAGTGTCATGGTGATAATGGCGGGTTGGACAACACCGGCATCTATAAAGTGCCCGCGAATTCATATTTCATGATGGGCGATAACCGCGACCAGTCTCAAGACAGTCGCGTCACGGCGCTTGTCGGTTACGTTCATAATGACGACATTGTCGGCAGGGCGGAGCGGCTATTTCTCTCCGTAGATGGAGAAAAGTTCCGTATTCGCTTTAACCGCATCCTCGACCGCGTTGAATAAGGGCGATGACGGCAAAGCATGTCGATAACCTTGAGCGGCGCATTGGCTATCGCTTCCAAAGCCGAACTTTGCTCATGCGTGCGTTGACCCATTCCAGCCTGTCATCCAACACCGGGGTGGGGGATTGGGAGCGGCTGGAATTTCTGGGCGACCGGGTCCTGGGTCTGCTCACGGCTGAGGCTTTATGGCGCCGTTATCCAGAAAAATCAGAAGGGCAGTTGGCACCGCGTTTGAATGCACTGGTTCGTAAGGAGACCTGCGCGCAAGCCGCGATCTCGTTTGGGCTTGATCATGCATTGCGACTGGCACCCCATGAAGAACAGGCCGGTGGGCGACAAAAGACGTCGATCCTGGGTGACGTGTGCGAAGCTTTTCTTGGCGCACTTTATATCGATGGCGGTTTGGAGGCGGCCCGTAAAGCATATGATCTGTTTTGGACCGAGAACCTGGACCGCCTCTATGGCGATCACCAAGATCCTAAAACCGCGTTGCAGGAATGGAGCCAGGAGCGTGGGCGCGGGACACCGAAATATGTTTTGCTAAAAGCTGAGGGGCCCGACCATGCACCTGAGTTTCTCATAAAGTCAGTCATTAGCGGTGCGGAAGCAACGGGCCGGGGGAAATCCAAGCGCGCGGCGCAAATGGACGCGGCACGTAATTTACTTCTCAAGCAAGGGGCGTGGTCTGAACATGCTGAATGAAAACGACGATGTCCGTGAACAGAAGAGTACCTGCAGTTTTATTGCGGTTATTGGTGCGCCAAATGCGGGCAAATCGACATTGGTCAATGCCATGGTCGGTGCAAAGGTTTCAATTGTGACCCATAAGGTTCAAACGACCCGCGCGCGTGTGCGCGGCGTTCTTGTAGAAGGTGCGGCGCAACTTGTATTAATAGACACGCCAGGTATTTTTACGCCGCGCCGCCGCCTCGACCGGGCCATGGTTGCTGCAGCATGGGAGGGGCTCGACGGCGCCGATCAAACATTGCTGCTTGTCGATGCGACATGGTTTTCCGGTGATATTGAAACGAAGAAAGTTGCCGCATCGCGGCGCGCGCGTGAAGATACCATGCGTATTATTGATGGCCTGAAAGAAAGCGGCCAACGCGCCCATCTTGTTCTGAATAAGATTGATCTCCTCGCACGCGACAAACTTTTAAAAGTCATTACAGATCTGAACGAACACGGGGTTTTTGAAGAGACATTCCTGATTTCCGCAGCGAATGGAGACGGGGTCAGCGATCTGAAAAACCATCTGGTCAAGCATGCCCCAGCAGGGCCATGGATGTACCCAGAAAATCATCTGTCCGATATGACGGATAGATTGATGGCGGCGGAAGTAACCCGCGAGAAGCTGTTTTTGCGTCTGCATGAAGAGTTGCCATACCAATCAACTGTGGAAACCACGGATTGGTCACGGACGAAAAAACGTGAATTGCGCATAGAACAGACGATTTTTGTATCGCGGGAAAGTCACAAACCGATTTTCCTCGGCAAGGGCGGAGCGACCGTGAAGGCGGTGGGTGAAGCCGCGCGAGAAGAATTACAGGAATTGCTTGGAGAGAAGGTGCACCTGTTTTTGCACGTCAAAGTGCGTGAGAACTGGGCCGATGAAAACGCGCGGCTTCGTGAGATGGGGCTTAACCCCGTCCAGTAAAGGCGTTATCTGGCGGCACCGAGAACGAAGTCAAATTTAGAAAGCCTCACGATCGTCGGCATCAGCTGTCCGCGCAAATGCCGTATCTGCCAGTGTTGTGAGCCCTTCGAAGTCAAATATCCGTTCATCGGCCAGATGGCTGGGCCTTATATTTTGCAGTGCCCTGAACATGACTTCGCGCTGGGCCGGGCGTTTGGCCTCCCATTGGTCTAGCAAGGCTTTCATTGCAGCACGCTGAAGACCCTCCTGACTGCCGCACAGATTGCAGGGAATAATGGGGAACTGAAGCAGATCAGAAAACTTGGATAAATCCTTTTCGGCACAATTAATCAGTGGACGCAGGACAAATAAATCGCCTTTATCATTGACAAGCTTGGGCGGCATTGCTGCAAGGCGTCCGCCATGGAGCAGGTTCATCATGAAGGTTTCAAGAGCGTCGTCGCGGTGGTGGCCAAGAACAATCGCGTCGCAGCCTTCCTCCCGCGCCACACGATAGAGGATCCCGCGGCGAAGGCGCGAGCACAAAGAACAAAATGTTCGGTTTTCCGGAATTTTTTCCGTGACGATGGAATAAGTGTCTTCGGTGATGATGCGATGGGCAACGCCCAGCCCGTTTAAATAGTCGGGTAGAATATGTTTGGGAAATCCAGGCTGGCCCTGGTCTAGATTGCACGCGAGCAGATCAGCCTTGAGCGCACCCTGCCACTTCAGATCCAACAGGGCGGCGAGCAGCCCGTAGCTATCCTTGCCGCCGGACAGGCACACCAGCCATTTTTGTGCACTCCCGTCGGCGCGGGGTTTGTCCATTGCAAATTTTACAATCGCGTCTTGGGTTTGTCGGATGATGCGCTTTCGAAGCTTGCGAAATGCAAGAGAAGACGGAGCTTTTATGTATGCTGGTAAGCCAGTGTCGGAATGTTCTTTTGTCGCAGGATCGGTTTGAAGTGGCGCGTCGAGCATGGTGGCTCCTATCAGAAAAAGGGTGGTTTGATACTAGCATGTAAATAGCATCTGCGAACCGTGTCGCTGAGAAGTGATCCCGATGCTCCATTGCAGGGCCCGCGTGTTGAAAGCCATGGTAAGGTCGGCATTTTTGAAAATCCATTCGCGAACAGATGGGATTGGATAGAGCCGCCCGTGCACGTTTGACAGCCCCCTTAAGTTTTGCGTTTCTTTTTGCCTTGTGCGATTATGGCGTCCCGGCGCGCTTTGATTGTGCGTTCCGTCATAAAAATAAAAATCAATTTGGAGGGCGGGACATGAACATCCGCGCGATTGTTGCTTTATTTGGTTCGGCGTTCCTGGCCGCGTGCAGCCAGGGGACGGGCGTGTCGGAGACGGGCGTGTCGGAACAGGCCCCGCCGACGGAGTCAAAGTCCGAAACATTTTTACTGGGTCCGATCGACGAGGCAAAACTTCGCGAGCGGATTGAGACCCTTGCCAGTGACGAGTTTGAAGGACGTGCACCGGCGACAGAAGGCGGCCGGAAAACCCGCGAATATCTCATCACCGAAATGCGCGCGATGGGGTTGGCACCGGCAAACGGCGATAGCTATGAGCAAAAGGTTCCCCTGGTTGAAACCACGATGTCGCCGGGTAAATCATTTTTTTCAATTGGTGAGAAAAAATACGCCTACGGAACAGAAGCGGTTTACTGGACAAAACGCGTTTCTGAACAGGTCTCTTTTGAAGAAAGTGATGTGGTCTTTGTCGGGTATGGGATTGTCGCACCCGAATATGGCTGGGACGATTATGCTGGCATAGATGCGGCAGGTAAAACCGTTGTGATGCTCGTCAACGACCCGGGATTTGCGACGCAAAATCCGGATCTCTTCAAGGGTAATGCCATGACCTATTACGGTCGGTGGACGTACAAATATGAGGAGGCGGCACGCCAGGGGGCTGCTGCGGCGATTGTTATCCACCAGACGGCACCCGCCGC
>SHAI01000024.1 GCA_004213235.1 Parvularculaceae bacterium | reverse complement strand
TCGGCGACCTTTTGAAACGCTGAAATGCGTGCGCCGGTTTTGGCCGGCGGAAATCCGGCGAAATAGAAATCATGACTTGGCAGGCCCGCTATGGATAGGGCGGCGATGGCGGCGCATGGCCCGGGCACTGTGAAGACCTCAACACCCGCCTCACGGCACGCTGCGACAAGTTTGTAGCCGGGATCTGAAATCAGCGGTGTGCCGGCGTCACTCACCAGGCAGATCGATTCCCCCTGTACCAGTTTTTGAACAATGTCGGGACGAACCTGAGCGGCATTATGATCATGATAGGGCGCGCGGCGGGTTTCTACGCCGAACGCCTGGCAGAGTTTTGCAGTTACGCGCGTATCTTCGCAAAGAATTAAGTCCGCCGTTTTTAGTGTTTCAATCAGTCGATGGGATGCGTCCGCAAGGTTTCCAATCGGGGTTGCGGCGATGTAAAGCCCCGGCATTAGGGCGTTTTTTCGCTTATCTGTTTTTTCTGCCGCCATCATTCAACCTCAGTTGGGGTGTGGTGTGTTTGCATAGGTAATCGTTTGGCCGGTGTCTGGACGGTGGACCGCGCCTTGCGGCCCGGCTATTTCTAGGGAACTCTTGCCCGTCTTCGGTTAAACGGTATCACCGCAGGGAATTTACAGTGACGTATTCGATCAGATCCCTTTCGATAAGCATATTTTTAGCGCTCGCCATCACCGCATGCGCATCTTCAGCGCCTGAAGGCCCTGTTGTGGTTACACGCGAGCGCCCGCTTGAGCTTCCACAGATAGAAGTCGTTCCCCCGACGCAAAGTGTTGAAAGGCGCGATCGTGATCGTGATCGTGATCGTTTTGTCACGCCGCTTCACATGCAGGGGGAAGAACCTGTGCGTGTCGGTCTACTGCTTCCCTTCAGCGCGCAATCCGAAGCCGCCCAATCAATTGCGTCTGCAATGTTCGATGCTGCGCAACTGGCAGGGTTTGAGGCCGGTGATGATCGATTTTTGATTATTCCAAAAGATACCCGCGGCACAGCTGAAGGTGCTAACGCAGCGGCCCGTGCGGCCCTGGCCGATGGGGCAGAGATCCTTTTAGGACCGCTCTATGGAGCCGCAGTTAAAGCAGCCGCGGACATCGCCCAAGCCGCTGATGTTCCCATGATCGCGTTCACTTCCGACAATGATCTCGCGCGGGAGGGTGTATTTCTTTTAAGTTATCCGCCTGAAGCCGAAATCGAACGGATTACCGAATATGCGGTGGCAAACGGCATGACCCGGTTCGGTCTGATGGCACCGGCAACCCGTTATGGCAAAAGGGTTGTGACGTCTTTCAATGATGAAGTGTTCAACCGAGGCGGGACGCTCGTTCATCAGGAACTTTACGATCAGGACGTTGACGCCATGCGTGAACCCGCAAAGCGGCTCGCGCAATACTCAATGGATGTCGTGCCATTTGAGTTACGCCATGAATATGATCCAGATGCAGAACCACTTGGCGATGACCAGGGGTATCTCCGTGGATATCAGGCCGTCCTGGTTCCAGAGCGTGGCACATTGTTGCGCGCTCTGGCACCGCTATTCCCCTATTACAATGTAAATATTCAAAAGGTGAAATTGCTGGGTGTTTCTTCCTGGAACAACCCGCTTTTGACGCGCGAGCCAGCATTGCAGGGGGGGTGGTTTGCCGGGCCAGATCCAACAATAACGTCAGTATTCGAAGAAAAGTTCGAAGCCACGTTCGGTGAAAAGCCACCTCGGCTCGCATCCCTTGCCTATGATGCGACCCTGCTTACGGCGCGACTTGCACAGGAGCCCCGCCGCAATGTGCGCTTTAATCTTCGTGCAATTACAGATCCGAATGGGTATTTTGGTGCCGATGGCTTGTTCAGGTTGCGCCCGGACGGGTCGGTTGAGCGCGGCCTTGCCATATTGGAGATCCAGCCGGGCGGTATCCAGGTGATTGATCCGGCACCAAGATCATTTGGACCCTTCTTCTAATTTTCATTCCGGCTTTTGCTGGCTACAATGCGCGGGGCGATTGTCAGCCAGTTAAGCGGCATGCCTTTATATCAGCAGTGTGCTGAGAAGTGAATTTAGGATCCGTTGCCCTGCAGCGCTCGCGCTTAGGTGCGGTCCATTGATCTCGATAAACCCGTCTGCCTGCAAGACTTTGATACGGTCGGCCAGCTGCGCGAATTCCAGCTGCGATAGTGAGACGCCTTCTTGCATTCGAAGGCCCATGGTGAGTTTTTCCGCGAAAACGTCATCGCGCGACAGGGGGTCATCGAGGCAAATGCCATGCCCATGGTCATTCACGGCGGTGAGATATTTTTGCGGTGCCCGGTGCGTTTCGGTGGCGCGGCGTGTGCCATCAATTGTGACCCGGCCGTGGGCACCAGGGCCAATGCCGATGTAATCGCCCCCCCGCCAATAGGTTAAATTATGGCGCGATTCAAAACCGGGGCTTGCATGGTTCGAGATCTCATATCTGGGCCGGCCAGCGCGTTCCGCTTCTGATTGGGTGATGTCATAAAGCGCGGCCCCGTGATCATCGTCCGCCGGGGCGAAGGTGCCCCGTTCCACGGCCTTTTCAAATGCGGTACCTGGTTCGATTGTTAATTGGTAAGCGGATAAATGTGGCGCGCCGATCGATAGCGCTTTTCGCAGGCTGGATTGCCATGCCTCTTCGGTTTGATCGGGAAGGGCGTAGATAAGATCAAATGTGACATTGCCAAAGATTTTCAGCGCGAGGTCGAGCGCATAGCGGGCTTCGTGACCTGTATGATTGCGCCCAAGAAACTGTAAGGCGGTGTCGTCAAAAGACTGAATACCCAAGGAGAGGCGATTGACGCCGGAGCCGTGGAATGCCGAAAACCGGGCTTGTTCCGCATCGGTTGGATTTGCCTCAAGGGTAATTTCTATATTGTCATTGGTGGGCCATGCGCTACGGGCTGCGTTAATGACTGTGTGAACCAGCTCCGGCGCAGCGAGCGAGGGGGTGCCGCCCCCGAAATAAATGCTGGTCAAGCGTCGGCCTGGCGTTTGTACTGCCCAATGGTTGATCTCAGATATGAAAGCATCCGTCCATTTTGCGGTGTCGGCGCCACGATCTTTATAGATGTTGAAATCGCAATAGGGACATATCCGTGTACAGAACGGCCAATGGATATACAGGCCAAAACCCTTTTCCACCACGTCAGGCAAGGCACGCGGCCGTCAATTGGGCGAAGGCGTCAGCGCGGTGGGACAGGCTGTGTTTTAAAGCCGGGTCGATCTCCGCGAAGGTGCGTCCAAGTTCCGGGTAGAGGAATACCGGGTCATAGCCAAAGCCATTGTGCCCGCGCGGTGGCCAGACGATCTCGCCTTGGACGATACCCTGGAAGGTTTCCTGATGGCCGTCGGGCCATGCAAGGCACAAACAACACACAAAGCGTGCTGATGGATCGTCGGATTTGCTCTCGCGCATGGCGTTGTGGACCCGCAGCATGGCCCTGTCGAAATCGCGCGGTCCCCCGGGGGTTTCTTCTGCCCAGTCCGCTGCGTAAATGCCAGGTGCACCGTTCAGGGCCGTCACCTCCAGGCCAGAGTCATCTGCCAAGGCCGGTAAGCCGGATTGTTGTGATGCGGCGTGCGCCTTGATCGCCGCGTTTCCGGCAAAGCTTGTCGCTGTTTCTGCAGGCGCGGGCGCGCCAAACTCCCCGACTGAGATCGCGTTGAACCCGAATGGTTTCACCAATGCATCGATTTCACGGAGTTTGCCGGCGTTATGGCTGGCAATCACAAGCTGATCGCCGTCAAGTCGACGTGCCACTGGGGTTTCTCCATCCGTATTCGTGGCAGGTGTGGGGCCACAACAAAGGCGATGATACTAGCGCAGCGCCGTCTTTAGTGCATCAGCGAGGTCGGTTTTTTCCCAGGAGAACCCGCCATCGGCATCTGCGGCGCGGCCAAAGTGGCCATAAGCTGCCGTACGCGCATAGATCGGCTTGTTGAGGGCTAAATGCCGGCGAATGCCAGAAGGCGACAGGTCCATCACCTCGCGCAGGACTTTTTCCAATGCCGCCGGTGCAACGTCCTTACCCGTATCATGAAGATCAACATAAACTGATAGAGGGTGTGCAACCCCGATCGCATAGGAAAGCTGGATGGTACAGCGCTCGGCGAGATCCGCCGCGACGACATTTTTCGCCAGGTAGCGCGCCGCATAGGCCGCTGAGCGGTCCACTTTTGTTGTGTCTTTACCAGAAAAGGCACCACCACCATGGGGTGCTGCGCCGCCATAGGTGTCGACGATGATCTTGCGCCCGGTGAGGCCCGCATCACCGTCCGGTCCACCGATGACAAACTTGCCGGTTGGGTTGACGTGCCATTCGCAATCCGCCGCAATTGGAAGGCCCGCACAGGCATCGCGAATATGGGGTTCTACAACCTCCCGCACTTTTGCCGATGACCAGGACGCATCCAGGTGTTGTGTAGAAAGAACGATCGACGTGATTTCACGCGGCGCGCCGTCGGCATAACGAACGGTGACCTGGCTTTTCGCGTCGGGGCCGAGATAGCCCGCTTCGCCATTCTTGTTATGGCGCGCCGTTGCCAGGTCCTGAAGAATGCGATGACTGTAATAAATCGGTGCCGGCATCAATGCCGCCGTTTCCCGGCAGGCATAACCGAACATAATGCCTTGGTCGCCCGCCCCTTCCTGATTGTCGGCGTCGGCCGCATTATCGACGCCCTGGGCAATGTCTGCCGACTGCGCGTGTAAGAGAACGTCCACATCGGCGCTCTCCCAATGGAAACCATCCTGCTCGTAGCCGATATCCTTGATCGCTGCGCGGGCCGCATCCACAAACGGCTCCTTGACGACGCCATCGCCAGCGACAAATTTTTCCGGGATCCGCACTTCGCCAGCGATAACAACCTTGTTCGTAGTGGTGAGTGTCTCGCATGCGCAGCGCACCGCCCACGGGTCCATCGAGCCGGTCAGTGCCTCGCGGTAGACGAGATCGACAATTTCATCGGAAATGCGGTCACATACCTTGTCCGGGTGACCCTCAGATACGCTTTCACTGGTGAAGAGGTAATTTTTTCGCGCCATGCTCGCCGAAACCCCATATAAGGAAATGTTTATATCACTCTTTGGGGCTTCTAAACGAGCGGCGCAGCCCTGTCTAGCGAAATGGCGCGTTACTCTCCTTCTTTGTCCGAGAGGGTCTTCACCAGATCAATAACGCGGCGGCGAACACGGGGGTCTTCGATTTGCGCGAAATGCCGGCAAAGCTGTATTCCTTCCGGCGAACTGAGAAAATCCATTAACATTGAGCTATCGGAATCGGGGGCGTTTTCTGCAAACCCGTAAGGCGTATTGGTGAAGCTGTCGAAGTCTTCAAACAGAAATTGAATGGGGATTTCCAAGACCTTCGCGATTTCAAACAGACGGCTTGCGCCAATGCGGTTGACGCCTTTTTCGTATTTCTGGATCTGTTGAAACGTGAGGCCCAGGGAATCTCCAAGTTTATCTTGGCTCATACCCAACATGGTTCGGCGCATGCGAACGCGTGCGCCGACATGAATATCGATCGGGTGTGGTTTTTTGTCTTTTTCCATCCCAACACCTTTTTCGCGACACGGCACGCCAGCGGCAACATCTTGGATGTGCTATGGGAGTGTGAGGTGTCCTAATTAATTCTCTATTGCGGCAGATCTGCTTTTTGGCACCGCGGTCGGTATTTTCTAGTCTGATTTTAATTTCTAACGGTTAACAGTATTCGCATGTGGCGAGGGATATGTGCAAGCGCATGCTTTTTCAACCCTGACGGGCGGTCCGATCCGGGAGCCGCGAAATGCCAATTGCAGCGATCAGCATGACGAAAAACCCCCAATCACGGATCCGGCTGTAAAGAGTCGGCGCGATGCTGGCAGGGAGTGCGATATCGATCACGCCGGTTTGATAAAGATCGACAGACGCGCGCAGCCGTCCCGCGGGGCCGATGAGGCTGGAAATGCCGGTATTTGCAGACCGGGCCATCGGAAGACCGCTTTCGATTGAACGCAAGCGCGCCTGGTCAAGATGTTGCCTAGGACCGGCGGCATCGCCAAACCAGGCATCATTTGTCACCGTTAGCAGCCATTCCGGGCGCGAACCATGTGGGTAAAGATCACCTGGAAAAATCGCCTCATAACAGATCAATGGCGCAACGCTACCGGACGGAAGGTTCAATGTCTGCGGCCCGCTGCCCGGGGTAAACCCATCCTCATAAGGAGCAAGTTGCGCAAGGCCAATCGCCCGCAGGATGCGTTTCATCGGAAGGTATTCACCAAAAGGGACAAGGTGATGCTTATCATAGCGCATGGCGACATATCGGCCGTCCTCGCTGCGCGGTAAAATCAGGAGGGAGTTGTAAACCCGCCATATGCCCTGCGCGTCGCGTTGTCTTCTGACCGCGCCCGTGATCAGCGTGCTGTTCCTTGGTAAACTCTCATCAACGAGGCCGAGAGCGGTCGGGCTTTCATCGAGTAATGGTACAGCGTTCTCCGGCCAGATCACAATAATATCGCCGCTGCCAGTGGACGGGCCAGCTGATAGATCAACCGAACGCTTTAGGTTTCGATCCCACAAGGCGGGGTCGATCTTTTCGCGTTGCGCTATATTTGGCTGCACAATTCGCAAGTGTACGTCATCGCGATCTACCGGCGGCAGTGCTGCAAGGCGGATGGCACCAATGACAAGGATGACAACAGCCCCCGTCAGGCAAACCAAAAGCCCTTTGAGCAGGGCCCGCCGCGATACTGCCCGGTCAGCGGATAAAAATGCAGCGGGAAACATTGCAAGGCAAAGCACGACAAGGCTTAATCCGTAAACGCCCCAAAACGCAGCCGTTTGTGCGCTCAGCGCCATTCCGGCAAGGCTTTGCCCGGGTAAATTCCACGGCAGACCGGTAAGGATGTGTCCGCGAAGATAATCAAACACGCACAGCGTTGCGGCGAGAAGAAAAACCCGTGGCCAGCCGGATCGCCAGAAACGCGCCGCGAGTGCCATTGCGCCGCCGTGAAATAAAGCCAGAAAGCCGGACATGCCGAAGACGGCGAAAGGCGCCATCCACGCGAATTGCTCCGCCTGCACCAAAAATGCAAAGGCAAACCAATGGATCCCGATCAAATAATATCCAAATCCAAACCACCACCCAATGCCAAACGCCGCACGAACGGCCCGGTCGCGGGCATGGGCACCGTCAATTAACAGAACCAGCGCCGAATATGCCAGAACCATCAGTGGCAGGATGTAAAACGGTGCAAATGCAAGGGCAGCACTGGCACCTGCCAGCGCGCTAAAACCGCGTCGACGCCACCCGTCGGCGCGCTGAAGAGTATCGATCAGCGTTTGGAGCATGGTTATTCCGCAGCCTCAGCAGGCTGTAAATCGGCCCTGGTCAGGGGGGGCGTTTTTTTCGTGCTGGTACGGCGTATCAATATTTTTCGGACCTTGCGTGCGTCAGCACCGGCCACTTCGACTTCGAAACCCGCTGGATGGGATAATACCTCGCCGCGTTGTGGAACGCGCCCGGCAAGCGACACCACCAGGCCGCCAAGCGTGTCGAATTCTTCGTCTTCGAGGGCCAGGTTTATACCGGTTTCTGCAGCAAAATTGTCTAGCTCAACCCGGGCGTCCGCCTCCCAGCCCGCACCTTTTGGGGTCAAAGGCGGTGTATCATCATCATCGTGTTCGTCATTGATTTCGCCGACAATCTCTTCCACGAGATCTTCAATGGTCACCAAGCCGTCCGTCCCGCCATACTCATCGACAACAAGCGCCATATGAATGCGCGATGCCTGCATTTTGAGCAATAAGTCCGTCACCCGCATGGAGGGCGGCGCGTACAATACATCGCGTTTTATATTTTTCAGGATTGGGCCTTGTGCCTTTAGATGATTTTCCGGGGTGGCAATTAGTTCGACAACGTCCTTAATATGCACCATCCCGACAGGGTCATCCAGATCGCCGCGATAAATCGGTAATCTGGAATGCCCGGCGTCGGCGAATGCCTTCACCAATTCGTTCAGGGGGGTATCTATATCCACGGCGATAATGTCAGCGCGCGGTGCCATCACATCATCAACACGTTGCTCATCGAAGGCGATGACCCGCTCAATCATCTCCCGACGGGCTGGGGAGAGCTTCAACACTGCTTCGCGCTGGCCATCATCCAGAGCATCGTCCAAGACTTCTTCCAAGGGCGCATCCTGGTGCCGCCCAAACAGATTGACCAAATTAAAAATTGACCATCGGGGTTTCCCCGTATCCGCGTTTGATCGACTGTCGTCGCTCACCTTCTTGCCCCTGAACTTTTCCTGGTAAAGTTTCTACCCTTCATTTCTTTTATCGAAACAGGGTCAGTTTGTCTGTCTAGTTGAGGATATCCCATCTCGTCACAATATCTCAAAGCGTCCCACTGCACCAGAGCCTCAGTCAACAGAATAAGGGTTTGGCACGCCTATATCAGCAAGAATTTTTGTCTCAAGGTGTTCCATCCCCAGTGCCTCATCTTCGTCATGATGATCATATCCAACAAGATGTAAAAGACCGTGAACGATCAGATGCGAGAGATGATGCGCAAGGGCTTTTTCTTCGGACTGCGCCTCGCGGCGGCAGGTTTGGAGTGCAATTGCAATGTCGCCAAGAAAGCGGTCATCGCCTGGCGGATGGTCATCTCCGGCAGGGAAGGACAGCACATTGGTCGGGGCGTCTTTGCCGCGAAACCTGGCATTGAGGGATTGTATGGTGTCATCATCGGTCAGCAAAAGTGCTGCAGCACCGCTCGTTTCAGGCGCATATCTAATTGCTGCCGCGTGGCAACGCGCAGCAAGTGCATTGACATCAGGCAGGTCGCGCATCCAGCCATCGTCTTCGATGATAATGTCGATTGCCACGGCGTTCATCAGCCTCCCGGCGTGCGGTGGCTTGCGTCCCGTGCTTCATATTTTTCAAGGATGCGCGCAACCAAAGGGTGTCTGACGACATCGCGGCTTGTAAAGGTCGATACGCCAACACCCTTCACCCCGCCAAGCAGTGAGAGCGCGTCGGCAAGGCCTGATATTTCGCCGCGCGGCAGATCGCTTTGGGATGGGTCGCCGGTTAAGGTCATGTGTGACCCCTCGCCGAGACGCGTCAGGAACATTTTCGTCTGCGCGACCGTGGCGTTTTGAGCTTCATCGAGGATGACCGCCGCGCGCGCCAGCGTGCGCCCGCGCATGAATGCAAGCGGTGCAATTTCAATGTCACCTGCTTCGATACGCCGCTCAACATAGTCTTTGTGCATCATATCATAAAGAGCGTCATAAAGTGGGCGCAGATACGGATCAACTTTCTCTTTCATGTCGCCAGGCAGATAGCCAATGCGTTCGCCTGCTTCGATTGCTGGCCGCGACAGGATGAGGCGTTCAACTGCGCCGGACAATAATAGCGAGACAGCGTGGGCGACGGCAAGATAGGTTTTCCCGGTCCCCGCCGGGCCCACCCCGAAAGCAAGCTCATTTTCTCGTAATGTTTCCAGATAGGTTGCCTGGGACTCGTTTTGGGGCGCTAGGGTGCGCTTTGGCGTCTTGATGATGATTGATCCGGATACTGCGGCATCGGTGTTTTTCTTTTTACGTTGCCCCAATGGTTCGCCCGCAGCGGCGCGAACATCGGCTGGCTCGATCATCAAGCCCGCTTTCAATCGGTCATGCAGTGCCTTTAGCGCTGAACGCGCGCGTTCGCGTGCGCCCTCGCCGCCGCTAATGGCAAACTCATTTCCACGCGGATCAATGCGCGCGCCGGTCGCGTCCTCAATCAGGGCTAGATTTCGATCGTGCGGGCCAGCCAGCTCCACAATGAGGGCGTTATCGTCAATAATGAGCCGGTCCAGGTTGTTATCTGAAGGCATGTCGGTCACGCGGTGCCCTTTTCGTGCAAGGCGTCAACCAGGACACCGGTGAGGGCGTTGGGGGTTACATCGCGAATGGTTGCTTGTGCGATACCTCCGATAAGGCGCGCAGGTCCGTCCATGTGCACGCTTTGAAGATAAGGCGACCGGCCAGCGATCTGGCCTTCATTGCGGCCTGCGCGCTCAATCAGGATTGGCAGGGTCTTGCCGATCAGGGAGCGGTTGAACGCTTGTTTTTGCGCCTCCAGGAGTGTCTGCAGACGGGCCAGCCGGTCGGTTTTGATGTCTTCGGCGACTTGCGCGCGCATGGCGGCCCCGGGCGTGCCCGGGCGGCGTGAATATTTGAACGAGAATGCCGAAGCGTAGGAGACCTCGCGCACCAGGGCCATCGTGTCCTCAAAATCGGCGTCTGTTTCGCCGGGAAAGCCGACAATAAAATCGCCCGATAGTGCAATGTCCGGACGCGCGGCGCGGATCCGTTCAATCAGGCGGATATAGTGCTCCGCCGTATGGTCGCGGTTCATGGCTTTGAGGATTTTGTCCGATCCCGCCTGAACCGGGAGATGCAGATAGGGCATCAATTTCGGTTCATCACCAAGCGCTGCGATCAGCCCTTCATCCATGTCCCGTGGGTGGGATGTGGTGAATCTTATCCGCTCAAGCCCGTCAATTTTTGCCAGATGGCGGCATAGTTCACCAAGACCCCAGGCCTCGGCGTGTTCGCCTGCCGGTGGTGCCGATGTCCATGCGTTCACATTCTGACCCAATAGCGTGATTTCGCGCACACCGCTGGCAACAAGCATTCTCGCCTCCGCGGTAATCGCATCCACATGGCGGGACACTTCCGCGCCGCGCGTATAAGGAACGACGCAGAAGGTGCAGAATTTATCGCACCCTTCCTGGATGGTCAGAAAGGCGGTGGGGCCGTCGCCTGTGCGTGCTTTTGGCAGGGCGTCGAATTTCTCATTAACATCGAAATCCGTCTCCAGGACGGCACCGCGCTGGCGTGCCGCGCGCGCAATCATTTCCGGCAAACGGTGATAGGCCTGAGGGCCAACGACAATGTCCACCACGGGCGCGCGTGCGTGAATTTCGGGTCCCTCTGCTTGCGCGACGCAGCCTGCGACCGCGATCTGCGTCTGTTTGCCGGTTTGCGCTCTGGAAGCTTTGATGTTTTTCAGGCGACCAAGTTCGGAATAGACTTTTTCCGCAGCCTTTTCCCGAATGTGACACGTATTCAGGATGACGAGGTCCGCATCTTCCGGCTGTGACGTGGCGGCATACCCCAATGGGGCCAACAGCGCCCCCATTCGCTCACTGTCATAAACGTTCATCTGACAGCCATATGTCTTGATGAAGACGCGTTTTTCCGCGCCCGCGGTATGGTCGTGCGTTTCATGGGGGGAATTTGCACCGATTTCAGCTTCGCCAGCTTTGGACATCGCGTTTTCGCCTATTTTGGGCTCGTCAAAAAACAACCGGGCTTATGGCGCACGAACGGGTTCGGTGCAAATCCAGGGACGACACATATAATCTGCACGGCGCGCCTCGCAACTGCGTGGTGCGCCTTAGCGCGGCTCAGGCGCGCGTTAACGGAACTTTTGTCAAATTAACCAGTTTCGGTTGCGATAAGATGCTTTTCGTTAAAAGGCTTCGCTGGAAGCCATGATCGCGATGGGAGCCGTCAAAAGGAGCGAGGGCGCGCGGCAAACTCTAATTGCCGGCGTCATCCGTGTCGCTTTTCGGAAGGGGTACGCCGTAAAGTTCCAACCGGTGTTCCACCAGTTTATATCCCAGCTCCCGCGCAATACGTTCCTGCAAGCGCTCTATTTCTTCGTTCACGAATTCGATGACTTTGCCCGAGCGCAGGTCAATCAAATGATCATGATGGTCGTCTTTTGCTTCTTCATAGCGCGATCGGCCATCCTGAAAATCATGGCGTTCAACAACACCTGCTTCCTCGAACAAGCGCATCGTGCGGTACACAGTTGCAATGGAAATGCGTTTGTCGATTTCCACGGCGCGGCGATGGATTTCTTCGACATCTGGATGGTCGTCGGAAACTGACAAAACCCGTGCAATCACGCGGCGTTGTTCGGTCATCCGCATGCCTCTGTCGGTACAGATCTTCTCCAGCCGGTCCATCATCGCATCAATCCTTGTGAGCTGCGCATAATTACGTCTCGGGTCGCCGTATTGATCACAGTCTTACACCACATGCCGGGGTTTTATCGCAACACCGTGATTGCATATCGGCAGATATTATCACGCGATTATCTAACTATCCTTTTGTGCAAATCGCCCTGTTGCGTGCACAGCGCCTCGTTGCGTGCGAAGGGCCGTTTACGCGCCAGGATGGAGCCCCCTTGCCATTAACAGCGCGTCCGCCCCGTTTCGATAATAGCGCGGCCTGTGGGCGAATTCTTCAAATCCAAGCGAATGGTAGAGCGCAAGCGCACTTCGATTGTCAGCTGCGACCTCCAGGATAAGTCTCCGGGCACCGGCGATCTCGCAGGCGTCCAGGCATTTACGCACAAGCGCCGCACCTATGCCTTTGCGCCTGTCGGTTGGTAGCACGCCGATAGTGAGTATTTCTGCATCTTCGCCAGCCATGCGCCAAAGCAGGAAGCCGGACACATCATGGCTGGTTTCCCCGCGCGCAAGCAATGTTGAGACACCGTCAATCCTTGCTGTTTGTGCAACATCCCCCGACCCCCATGACGCCGCGCCGAAGGCGACTTTTTCAATCGCGTCGATAAGCGCGAAATCATGTGGCGCGGCGGGTTCAATGCGGTATGCCTCGGTGCTCATTGTTTGATCAATCCAGCAAATAACGGGGCTGCGCTCTTTTTTGCATCGGGCGCACGCAAATAAATCGGGTCCGGAGGATTTTTCTGCGGGTCCACGTTTTGTCCAAGGTGCGCAAGGGCGACCGGGCAAATCTGAGCGTCAGGACTATCTGTTGTCCAATTATTTGGGTGCGTCGGCAAGAGGGGAGCACCGTCCCCGATGAGTTGGAGGGGGGTATCGCCAAAAGCCGTGTGTAAACGAGACAGCGCATCCTCCGGCGTCGCGGCGAAAGGCGGGATGATCACCTCGCCTTCAGGACTATAAAGTGCGGCAAAAACCTCTCCACGTCGTGCATTGATCACGCACGCGCACGGGCCTTGATGAATGTGAGAAGCCCGAAGCGCTGACAAAC
The DNA here is from genome assembly GCA_004213235.1 of Parvularculaceae bacterium. Lineage (GTDB taxonomy): Bacteria > Pseudomonadota > Alphaproteobacteria > Caulobacterales > Parvularculaceae > MED-G105. The sequence continues at coordinate 3,515 of SHAI01000024.1, read as the reverse complement.
TATTGATACCGACCACTCGCGCGCTTGTTCCGATGCCAAGCGCGCGCGCAAAGGCAAGCCCAACGCGTATGCCGGTAAACCCGCCGGGCCCGATGGTGACGACTATTCGGTCCAGCTGCGCCGCTCCGATGCCAGCCTGTTCAAGCCCGCGAGCAACCATCGGCGGCAGAACTTCCGCATGCCCTTTCTCCAGCAGGTTGAAGTTTTCGACCGCCACGTCCTTTCCCCTTAGGATGGCGATTGAGCAAGCTTGCAAAGCGGTATCAAGGGCGAGCGTTAACATGGCGACAGGTAATTGCGGGCGAGCGAAAGATTGTAAAGTGTAAAGGTCCATATGTGCGTTCTAGCCCCCTCCCAAAATCGCGACCCGAAATCCTTCCAGTTCGATCTTCCCGTGAACCAACGGTCTGTGAATGCGCTGCTTCGCGAGAAATGGTATCCAACGGCTCGGCGTATTGCGCGAACGTGTACGTCGGCGCGTCGGGTGGATCCATTGTCGGGGGTGGTGCTGATTGTTGTGCACGCCACGGCGGGGAGTTCCACTGATGGGGCATTTTCGGTAATGCGCGAGGGGCGGGCGAGCTATCACTGGCTTGTTCCCGATGAAGACGAAGCTGCCCATGGGTGTCATGTGTGGGCAACGGCACCGGAACGACGTGCGGCCTGGCATGTCAGAAGCCGGTGTCATCATCGAAATGTTGCCCATGGGGCCACCCATCTAAACCATCGATCGCTCGGAATTGAAATCGTCAACCGGCAGGCTCGTGAAAAACCTGATCGCTTCTCGATGTGGCAGGTGCGCGCCACGGCCAACATCATCCGCTATGCCTGGGCCAAATATCCAAATCTGCGTCACGTGGTCAGCCACGCCAGACTAGACCCAATGCGGCGTACCGACCCCGGCCAACATTTTCCATGGGAGCAGCTTGAAGAAGATGTGTTGAAACGGCACTTAAAATAAGTAGTGCGCCATGGCTTGCATTCTTTGGAGTGCGAATTATATGTAAAAAATGTTTTACACTCACTTTTTGGTGAGGGGGCAATGCTGGAGTGCTAGAAATGACCAAAACCGAACAATATTCAATCGCATCGCTGGTAACGACAGTGTTGATATTTCTTTATCTGACCATGCGCCTGACCGAAGACTGGCGCTTTGTTGAGGCCACGCCGGGTTTCTTGCTGACAACTTATGTCATTTGCATCGTTTTGGTAATTATCGCGGAGAGCATTTGGAGCGGTGTGATTTTCTCTGGCGGCAGCGCGAAAACGGACAAAGATGAACGTGATCTTGCGATTGAGGCGCGCGCGGAGGCAAGTGCCGGCATTTTTCTCGCCGTCGTCATTAATGTCATCATCGTCAATACCTTACTTCGACGCCTCTATCAGTCGGATTATCCGGTGTTGAATGAGTTTTTGGAATTAGGCTCGCCCACGGAGATTTTCTACGTTCTGTTCTCGCTGCTTTTGGCTGGTCATGCGGTGAAGCTGGTTTCGACACTGATTATGTACCGAAAGTGATTTAAACCGTCGATGAAAAAAGGGCGTGTGCAAAACTGTATCAAGGAACTGCGGCAAGCACGGCGTTTGTCGCAGCAGGCGCTTGGCGATCATGTTGGTGCCACGCGTCAGACGATAAACGCCATTGAGCAGGGAAAATATGCGCCATCACTGGAGTTGGCGTTTCGAATTTCAGCCGAGTTTGCTGTGCCGTTTGAGGATGTGTTTAGCTTTGACCCTGATGGGTGACGCGACAAACAGGGCTGCGTCACTTTTTGCCTAAACTATCTGCTTGCCCATACGGTCTGGATGTTTAGGCGACCTGTATGTCAGGGTGATCTGGGTATTTAGGCGCTCTGGATGCCTAGACGATTTGGCAAGCCTCTTCAAATGCGAGACGGGGGCTGCGCGGAAAAAGGTTTTCGTCCGTACCGTAACCGATATTGCACAGAAAGTTCGATTTGATCGTCGTTCCGGCAAAAAACTCTTTGTCGACACCTTCTTTGTCAAAACCGGACATTGGTCCGCAGTCCAGGCCGAGTGCGCGCGCCGCGATCATAAAATATGCCCCCTGCAATGTTCCATTGCGAAAAGCTGTTTCTTCGATGAGCGCCTGGTTGCCGACAAACCAGCTTTTTGCATCCGCATGGGGAAACAGTTTCGGCAAATCATCGAAAAATGCCATATCATGCCCAATGATCACGCACGCGCCTGCGGTTATGGTCTTGTCAACATTTGACTCCATGAGGTGTGGTTTCAAGCGCGCTTTCGCCGCGTCAGACGTGACGAAAACAAATCGCGCCGGTGAGCAATTCGCCGATGTCGGCCCCCATTTCATCAGGTCATAAACGGCCTGCACCAGGGTTGTTGTCACAGGCCGCTCATCCCACCCGTTTCGCGTGCGCGCCTCCCGGAAGATGATGTCCATGGCTTCATCATTGATCATTTTATCAGACATTATTACTCCGTTTATTGAACGGCATGCTGCTATTTGGAAGGGGGCGGAAAAGGCCGGATGAAATCGCTGTAAGTGATTAGCTTTTATCGTAACGAAACCCGAGTTCCAGGGAAACCTGATAATACGCTACCTTGTTATCCTTGATGTAGCCGCGACTTTCTATCACTTCGAACCAGTCAAGATTTTTGATCGATTTTGACGCAGTATCGATGGCGTTATCAATTGCGTCTTCGATCGATTTTTCCGACGTGCCGACAACTTTTGAGATTGCGTATGTGTTGGCCATTATGGTTTTCCCTATTCATGGTTGATCAGTGTGTGACGGCGGGATCTTGGGGGAGCTTTCTTTTGATGTCGACCCCGGGCGGTCATCAGGCCCAATCCAGAAGAACGGGTTATGGGCAATTTCCCAAAGGTGCCCGTCAGGGTCCTTGAAATACCCGCTATAGCCGCCCCAAAATACCTCTTGCGCCGGTTTTACAATCTTGGCACCTGCTGCGCGTGCAAGGGTTATAACATCGTCCACTTCCTGCCGACTACTGACATTATGTGCGATGGCTACCCCGCGAAAACCAGTTCCGGTTGCATCTACACCGGCGTCTTCGGCAAGTGCTTTTCGTCCGTATAGCCCCAGCCAGGTTCCGTACAGGTCGAAGAAGGCAATATTGTCGTCTTGTTGATTAATTGGAAACCCGAGTCCTGCGTGATAAAACGCAACGGCGCGCGGCAGGTCATCAACACCCAAGGTTATCATGCTCATGCGGGGTTGCATCGGGCTAAGCTCCTATATGATCGGCTCAACCTTTACGACTTCAGGCACATAATGCTTCAGCATGTTCTCAATTCCGGCCTTTAGGGTGTAGGTCGATGACGGACACCCCTGGCAAGATCCATGCAAGGAGAGGAAAACAACGCCGGTGCGCGGCTCATAATGTTTGAATACAATGTCGCCGCCATCTGCGGCAACTGCCGGGCGCACACGCGTATCAATCAAATCAATGATTTGTTCGACAACCTCGCGGTCTTCACCTTCATATTCGTCAAGTGAGGTCGCCGGTTT
>SHAI01000023.1 GCA_004213235.1 Parvularculaceae bacterium | reverse complement strand
TGACATCGACACAGTTGTCGTTGCTGGCAACACCGATACCTCGGGTAATGCTGCATACAACCAGCGCCTGTCGCAGCGACGCGCGTCTGTTGTGCGCGATGCGTTGATTGCAAACGGTGTGTCTGCCGATCGTATTCGTACCGAAGCAAATGGCGAAAATAACCTTGCGAAGGCTACTCCGGATGGTACGCGCGAGCCTCTGAACCGTCGTTCAGACGTGACGATCAGCTTCGAATAGTCGATCACTATCACTGGTTTTTTAAATGAAGCGGCCACCCCTTTGGGCGGCCGTTTTTTTTTGCTGTTATCGTTCTGACTGTCCTTGCAACTTATCAAGGTGCCGGTTGGTGCCGATAGCGATTTGCTTATGGTGACGATTTTTACGCGATGACAACGCGCAGGGCATTCACCAATTACTCCGAAAACGGCTAAAGCAGGTCAGCGTTATTCGGCCGCGACACCGAAGAGCTGCCAAAAAGCGTCCAAACCCGTTTGCAGCTGCCGTTCGATAGCGCTGTCCAAATTTTCCGGCGTTTTCCCGAGCAGGACTTCGGAGTAAAGCGGCTCGGTGATAAGGGCACCAAGCTGGCATATGGCAAGGCGCGGGTTAGGTGTTCGCACAATGTCGCCGCGCGCTGCAATCCGAGCCAATATCTCCGATCCGGCATCGATCATAAAATATAGCCCGTGCTCGAGATAGCTCTGGCCCAATTCTGGCTTGCGCCCGGCTTCGAAGGTCGCAATTCGGCGAAGGGAAATGGCTTCTGGCTCCAGGATGCCCTTCAGAAACGAGCGCGCGAGGGTTTCGATAAATTCCCGCGGGTTCTGTGTTACCTCTGCCTCCGCGAGGTTGACAGGTAGGACACGCCGACAGGTTTCTTCAATCGTTGCACCAAAAAGTTCCTCTTTCGAACGAAACCGATTGTACACGGTGCGCTTGGAAACATTGGCGGCCAATGCAATGGCATCCATGCTTGCCCCATCGAAACCCTTGGCGAGAAAAATGCGCTGCGCAGCGTCCACAATGGCAGCCGTTTTAGCGTCAGGGGTAGTATCGGGGTGGATTTCTGGTTGATTGTCCAAGGAACTTAACTCGCTCGCTCATTTCCAATTGATAACCGAGGCGTTTACCACCTGGGCGACGTAATGTTTACGTCTTGTTAACGCCCTTTCCTACACGACGGAAGTCGATGTCAGTTCGTAAGAAAAAAAACCGCCGGGCGAAGGCCGCACAGGCGAAAAAAACGACGCGTCAGCGCGTTAATGCCGATTCGCGCAAGACTAAAAAGAAAGCAACGGTAAAACGCGCGCGTAAGACAACAAAAGCGTCGGGAAAGAAGCGGACGGCCAAGCAACGCCCGCAGCCCACGCTCAGCAGCTTGTTCTTACGCCATGCCGTTGCAGCATCCAGTTTTGTCTTTTTAGTTGTGTTCGCCCTGACCGCGTTTTCTGCGCTGATCATCCGCGAACTGCCAGATACATCGGAGATCTGGCTCAATCGCGATGCGCCGGGCGTAACGCTCGTGGCAGCGGATGGCAGCCCCATACCCCAGCGTGGGCGCCTTGAAGGTGCACCCGTCCGTCTGGCCGAATTGCCGCCGCATGTACCTGCAGCGATATTGGCGATCGAAGATCGGAACTTTTACCACCATGCAGGTGTCAATGTGTTCTCGATTTTGCGCGCCATGTCAGTCAACTTGCGCTCCGGCGAAATTGCACAGGGTGGATCGACGATCACGCAACAGCTTGCGAAATTGCTTTTCCTCACGCCGGAGCGAACGATCTCACGGAAAATTCGTGAACTTTATTTGGCCTTCTGGCTGGAATTGCGATTCACCAAGGATGAGATCCTGTCGCTTTATCTGAACCGGGCATATTTCGGTGCCGGCGCTTACGGTGTCAGTGCAGCAAGTTTTCGATATTTTGATAAGTCGCCGTCGGATCTCACAGTGGCGGAAGCGGCACTGCTTGCCGGGTTGTTGAAAGCGCCGTCAACTTACGACCCCTTCCGCGCACCGGAAAAAGCCGGTGTACGAACGGGACTTGTCCTCGATGCGATGGTTGACAATGGTCATTTGGGTTATTTTCAAGGTGAGGAGGAACGGTTAAAAGCAATCCATCTCGCCACAAAGCCGGGGGCCTCAGCGCCGTATTTCGCTGACTATGCAGCACGCGCAGCGCAGCGCGCGTTTCCGACAAACAAGCGAGGAATTCGTGTACGCACAACGCTTGCGCCAGACCTGCAATTGGCCGTGGAAAATGGGCTGCACGCGGCGACGGGGATTCGCGCACTGCCCGCCGGGGCCCAGTTTGCGGCGGTTTTGTTAGACCAAAACGGTGCCATCAGGGCACTTGTTGGCGGGCGGGATTACTCTGTTTCACAGTTTAACCGCGGCGCAGATGCGCGCCGGCAACCTGGATCCGCGTTTAAACCATTTTTGTTTCTTGCCGCGATGGAGCAGGGCATGGCCCCAAGCCGGCGCGTTTTAGACCAGCCGGTTCGCGTTGATGGTTGGGCACCGGCCAACTACAAAGATAAATATCTCGGTGACATCACGCTCGCAACGGCATTGTCCAAATCCCAGAACGCTGCTGCAGTGCGTCTGCAGGAAGAGGTTGGCCGGAGTGCCGTTCGCCTTGCGGCCCGTCGTATGGGGCTCAACGCTGATCTAAGCCATGGTGCTGCATTGAGCCTGGGGGTTGATGTTGTCACACCGCTGGATTTGGCTGGCGCATATGCACCCTTTGCCAATGGCGGCTTTCGCGTCACACCCTATGGTGTTGAGCAAATTGATGATCTTTTTGGCCGGCAACTCTGGTTTCGCGAAGACAGTTTTAAGGGGGCGGGCGCATCGCTGCCAGCTTTGGATGCGGTCAATCGTATGCTGATTGACGTGGTTGAGAATGGCACCGGACGCGAAGCGTTTTTGTCTAATGCGATCGCCGCGGGAAAAACCGGCACAAGTCAGGATGGCCGGGACACCTGGTTTGTGGGGCATGCTGATGGACTGACCCTCGCGGTCTGGATTGGCCGCGACGATAATAAGCCAATGTGGGGGGCCACCGGCGGAAATTTGGCCGCCGTTTATTGGCGTGAGGTGATGCAACGGGTGGTCGATCAGCGTCGGGGTGCCGCTTCGCCGGCATTGGCGCGCGCCATTACACCATCGCCGTCCTTGAAACGCGACGGCCAAGAATAGCCCCATAATACAGCGTTCATAATACGGCGCTTATAATCAGTGCAGATGGCCGCTTCCCTCAATGGCCCCAGCGAAAGAGCGAAGCACCATTGTTCCGGAGCCAGTTTTCGTCATCGATACGGCCTGGAAAGATACTGTCGAGGGTTGCCCAAAACTCACGGGAATGATTGAGATAAACAAGGTGGGTGCATTCATGGGCCGCGACATAATCGAGAACACTTTGCGGTGCCAGAACAAGGCGCCATGAAAACGATAGTTTTCCGTCTGCGGTACAACTTCCCCAGCGCGAGCGGGTATCGCGCACCTGAACGCGATTATAGGAAACGCCAAGTTTCTCAGTGTAGAGGGATACTTTCTCAACCAGTGCCTTTCGTGCTTCATCGCGCAGCCAGTCCATTACCCGCCGAGTAACATGTTCCGGTGCGCCGCCGACCTGCAATTGCGGGCCATCCATAAGCGGGTCAGTTATAATTTGTGTGGGTCGGCGCCCGCCCACATGGTTGATTGACAAATGCTTGCCGCGAAAGGGAAATGTTGCGCCATGCGTAAAGGGGCGCGTGGTCGGAACCTGCGCCAATTGCTCGGCAATCCATGCGCGCTTTGTTTGTGCAAATGCAATGGCGTCTTTGATTGAAGCCTGAGGTGGGCGGGTCAGGACCGCTTTGCCGCTTACGGGGTCAATTTTCAGGATCAGCCGCCTGGCACGGGGGTTGTCGCGCAGAAGAACCGGGGCGGGAAGCCCGGCAATCTCCACTTCTCTCGCATATTGCTGATGTGCGCGCGTGGCCATTATCGCCTTTTGATGATTGCTGAAAATAGTACCAGAATCGCCAGAGTATGCTTTTTCGCTATCGCCGGGAACACTAGCGCATGTGATCTTCCGGGGATATTCTGGCGATAACACCGTCATTTCACATAGCAGATCAACTTATATAAGATGGCCGATCCCATGGTAGGCCACGAACATTATGACCGCATCTAAACCAATGGCTTCAACACCTGAAATTCGCACGACGACCATGACGCCGATGATGGTGCAGTACCTCTCTGTCAAGGAACAGGCGGGCGATGCACTTTTGTTTTATCGAATGGGCGATTTTTACGAGTTATTTTTCGATGACGCGGTCGCGGCGGCGGGCGCGCTTGACATCACTTTAACGAAGCGGGGCAAACATCAAGGTGAGGACATTCCGATGTGCGGGGTGCCTTTCCACAGCTATGAATCCTATCTCGCGCGCTTGATTCAAAAGGGGTTTGTCGTCGCCATCTGCGAGCAGACAGAAGACCCCGCTGAGGCGAAAAAACGCGGTTCGAAGTCGGTGGTGAAACGCGAAATCGTGCGTGTTGTCTCGCCTGGTACGTTGACGGAGGATTCTCTGCTCGATGCTGATGCCAACAATTTTCTCGCAGCAATAGCGATTTCGACTGATGGTGAGAAAGCTGCACTTGCCCATGTGGATGTGTCCACGGGAGAAGTTGTCGTGCGGCCTTGCGACCCGGAGAGCATGCTTGGCGATTTATCGGCTGGTGCCTTTTCAGAAATTCTGATTGCTGATGAAGATGCGCCGGCCGGGTGGCAGGATGCATTAAGTCACGCTGGGGAGGGGCGGTTGATGACCCGCCGTCCCGTAAACGCGTTGACGCCGCGCCAGGGGGAGACCTTGCTGCGTGAGATCTATGAGGTCGGCGCAATTGATGCTTTAGGGGCTTTTGACAAGCAGGAATTAGCGGCGCTGGGCGGTCTGCTGGACTATATCAAGCTAACACAAATAGACCGTATGCCGCCTTTGCGTCGTCCGCAAAAACGCCTTGATGGCGCGGTTATGTCAATTGATCTGGCAACGCGCACGTCCCTGGAGATTTTGAAAACGCAAAAAGGTGACCGTCAGGGATCTTTAATAGGTGCGGTGGATCGCACCGTGACAGGCCCTGGTGCGCGCCTGCTCGCATCACGTTTGGCGGCGCCTCTTACACAGCCGAATAGTATCGCTGACCGCCAGGATGCAATCGACTATTTCATGCGCCACGACGATTTGCGCGGATCGGTTCGACAGACGCTGAAGGCGAGCCCGGATATGGCGCGTGCATTGTCCCGGTTGGCGCTTGGGCGTGGCGGGCCGCGGGACCTTGTGGGCATTCAATACGGGCTTGAAGCTGGTCGGGATATTGCGTGCGAAATCGCCAGAAACCCGGAGCCGAAACCAACGGAAATTGGTGATGCATTGGTCTGCGCAGAAGCGCAAGAAACTGGCGGGTTCTCCAATCTCATCCGATTGTTGAGCGAGGCGTTGGATGAAAATCCGCCCCTGCTCGCGCGCGATGGTGGTTTTGTCGCAAAGGGGTTTGACCCCGCTTTGGATAATTCAAGGCGTCTTCGCGATGATTCCCGCCGGGTTGTAGCTGGCCTTGAAGGGGCGCTTCGGGAAAAAACTGGCGTCAAATCGCTCAAAATCAAAAACAATAATGTTCTTGGTTATTTTGTTGAAACCCCGCCGAGCCAGGCGGATGCTTTGATTACCGGGCCGCATAAGGAAGAATTTATTCATCGTCAGACCCTGGCAAGCTCAGTTCGTTTCACTACCGGTGAGCTTGCTGATCTCGATGCGAAGATATCCCGTGCGCGCGATGAAGCTTTGGCGCGTGAACAGGAGATTTTTGCCCAGCTTGTTTCTGAAATTGTCGCGCGTACGGAGGACATTTCCGCAGCGGCAGCGGCGCTTGCAATCCTGGATGTTGCGGCCGGCGGCGCAGAATTGGCGATAGATGAAAATTATGTACGCCCAATTGTTGATAATAGCCTGTCATTTCAGGTGATGGGCGGGCGCCACCCCGTTGTTGAAAAAGCACTGGCGAAAGAGCGTGGTCGGAGCGCTTTTGCACCGAATGACTGTATCCTTGGTGATGCGGATAGCTCTGCTTTATGGTTGATCACAGGCCCCAATATGGCCGGTAAATCGACCTTCCTGCGGCAAAACGCATTAATCGCCATTCTGGCGCAGGCTGGATTTTATGTGCCTGCGAAAAGCGCGCATATCGGTATTGCTGACCGGGTGTTCTCGCGTGTCGGCGCAAGCGATGATCTTGCTCGCGGGCGGTCGACCTTTATGGTCGAGATGGTCGAAACAGCGGCAATTCTCGGTCAGGCGACGGCGCGCTCGCTCGTTGTGCTTGATGAAATTGGGCGCGGCACATCAACATTTGACGGGTTGTCGATTGCATGGGCGGCGGTGGAACACCTCCATGCGGTAAATCGATGCCGTGGTTTATTTGCCACCCACTATCATGAGCTGACCGCCTTGGCGGAACGCCTGCCGCGCCTGAAAAACGCTTCCATGAAGGTACGGGAATGGAAAGGGGAGGTGATATTTGTCCATCAGGTGATCGACGGGCCGGCCGACCGGTCTTATGGCGTCGCCGTGGCGAAGCTTGCCGGACTGCCGCCGGCAGTGATCGCCCGTGCGGCGCGCATTCTTAAAGGCCTTGAAACAGATGGCCCCGGCGCGGTGCGCATTGAAGACTTGCCGCTATTTTCAGGCCTGTCAGCGGAACAACAATCACCTCGGGAAATTGGTGCTGATGCAGATGCTACCGCTACGCCGTGCGCTGATGAGGGGTTGGCTGCCCTGGGGGCTGCCCTGGGGTCTGCGTTGAGCGATATTGACCCGGACGCCATGTCGCCGCGCGAAGCTCACCAATTTTTATATGATTTAAAATCAATGATGCAGGATTAATTGCACTGTTTGTCCCGCTGGCGTAAAAGGCTGGGAACGCATTTAGCTTCCGGGTGTTAATCTATCGACTGGCCTGCCGAATTCCAAAAAGCCATTGAAGTGGAACGCTCGGGCCGCCAAACCGGCGGCGCTGGCGTCGTATTGCGCCGTGTCCTGAAGGATAATCTGGCGGCGCAAATTTCCGGCGAGGTGCGCGGGGAGCATATTGCCGAAACCCGTGCACACCTTGTCGATCTTGCAATCAAGACCATGTTCGCGGCAATCGAGGCGCGCTCAGGGCGTGCCGATTTTGTCGTTTTGGCAACCGGCGGCTATGGGCGCGGCATGCTCGCCCCTGAATCCGATGTGGATTTGTTGTTTCTTCATGATCAAAAAACAGATGACTCATTGCGACCATCGGTTGATGCGCTGCTTTATCCGCTATGGGATGCCGGACTGACCATCGGTCAGGGGGTTCACACAACGCAGTCGGCAATGGCGCTTGCGCGCGACGATATTGCCGCCCTGACGTCATTTCTCGATGCGCGATTGATTTGTGGTTCTGCCCGCCTCGCCGCGACATTTTTCGATGCCTATGGCGCTTACCGGAAGCGCCATGGCGCATCATTTACCCGCGCAAAGCTTGCCGAACGGGAGGCGCGCTATGCAACGCAACGGGAAAATAGCGGTTGGATCGAGCCCAATCTAAAGGAAGGGCGCGGTGGGCTACGTGATGCCGATCTTGTCGGCTGGCTTTATCGTTTTCAAACCGGCAAAGATCTCTGGGCACGAACCCAGGCACCCGGGTTCATCGAACCGCGTGATCTGCGTGCGTTGAAGAAAGCACGGAAATATTTGTGGGCGGTGCGGGTTTATCTGCATACCCTTAACGCCCGCGCCGATGACAATGTCCGATTTGATATCCAACCCGCCCTTGCCGATGCGCTGGGATATGATGACCGGCGGCATATCGCTGCACCGGAGCGGGTGTTAAAGCATCTGCGCCTCAATAGCGACATCGTTTTTCGGATCACAAACATCGTCACGGCACGAATGGAAGACCGCTACGCACGTCTTTCCAAATTGGCCCCACGGGCGATGCCGCGACGCCTGGTAAAAGACGAAATCCCTGGTGACGTAAATATCCGTTTCAAGACCAATAGATTAACTTTCAGCCGGCCAGCCCTTGCGCGGCGAAGGCCGATTGATCTGATGCGGATTGTGCGCGCTGCATCGAAGCGGCCAGACCTTGAAATTCATCCCGATGCAATTGAAATCATGGTAGAGGGCGCAGCGGCGATGTCGCGGGAGGATCGCGACGATGAGCAAATCAAGCAAATCTTCCTTGCCATTCTGGAGAAAGGCAAAGCGCCGTTTCGGACGTTTCGTTTGCTATCTGATACGGGGTTGCTGGCCAAACTTATTCCCATGTTCGGTCGCATTTCCGGCCGGATCGAGTACGGGTTATATCGGCGCTATTCGATTGAAGACCAGGTTTTTCACTGTCTGGAGATGTTGCGCCGCTTGGAGAAAGGCGAACTGGAAGGCAAACACCCGATTGCGACGGCATTCCTGAAGGGTAAGAAAAACCGCTTGCGTTTCTACCTTACCGTGCTTCTTCAGGAAGTGTACTGGGCGGATACGGAACGTTCAGTTTCAAAGGCCGAAGGGTTGGCGTTTCGAATTGCAAAGAGGTTTGTCGATGTGCAGACCGCCAAAGATATTGCCTGGTGTGCGGCAAATCCCGACGCAATGATCGCGGCAGCAGAAACGCGGGATCTGAGTTTGCGCAGGTCCGTGGAACGCTTTGCACTGAAAGTCGGCTCAAAAGACCGATTGGATGTTTTGCTGATATTGACCGTATGCCGGATACGAACAATTAGTGAGGATAGCTGGGATGAGTGGACCCGTGGGCAAATCAGCGCGCTTTATTTCGGGGCCCGCGCGGTTTTGTCTGGTGGCACCCAAGCGTTGGAAACCTGGCGGGCTGAAGAACGTGAAGCTTTAAAGACAAATTTATCGGGACTTTTATCCCAGTGGCCGCAAGAGAAGCTCGATACCCGATTGGCTGATATATCGGGCAGTGTTGGTGCACGGGTGCCTCCAGACGTCTTGGCGCGCGGTCTTCAGCTTGTTGATGAGGTGCCCGGCGCTGCGGTCGGGCTATGGCCCCGTGATGGATTTTTTGAAGCCATCGTTCTGGCACCGGACCGTATAGGCTTGTTGGCGAACCTTGCCTTGGCCGCATCTCGGTCCGGGACGAGTGTGCGCATGCTGCAAGCGATGTCCGTGTCGGACGGTCGCGCTCTCGATTTCTTTGTCTTGAAACCGCTAACGCCTGTCCCGCCGGAGGCACAGCGCGATTTTCTGGCCGAGCTACATCGGGCCCTGAACGAGGCTGCAGCCGTCAATTTTGAGGGGGCGCGCGCGCCATCGCGGCGATTGCGTGATCGGCGTATGCTTTTCTCCGTTCCCTCTGAGGTGCGCATAGATCATGAGGCCGATGAGGACAGTCTGCTTGTGGAGGCGGAGGGCCGTGACCGTCCGGGCCTATTGGGGCAGCTTGCCACGGCCCTTAGTGAAATTGGCGTGATGATCAAATCCGCCCATGTTGCGACCTATGGCGAGCGGGCGGTCGATGCTTTCTATCTTCAGGATGCGCCGGGCTATAAAATCACGAATAAACGCCGGATCCAGTCGATTGAACGGCGAATCTTAGGGGTTCTGAACGAACATTAGACGCCGCGCCGAGATCATGCTTTGCCGCACGCGGCGAAACGGGTTAGCTCTTCGGTGATGGGTGCGCCCGGTGAAAAACCATGTCGTCCGTTTACAGCGCGCGAATGACAAGTTTAACGAAGATACAAAAAGCACGACACAAGAAACAGGGCCATGCAGCGGAGCATTCTTCGATCCCTAGCCACCGTAAGCGGATTAACCGTCCTCAGCCGCGTATTTGGCTTTGTGCGGCAAATCCTTATTGCGGGCGTTATCGGTGCCGGCGGCAATCCTATCGCCGATGCGTTTTGGGCGGCGTTCAGATTGCCGAACATGTTTCGTCGACTATTTGCCGAGGGGGCGTTTCAGGCGGCGTTTGTGCCCTTATTCCAGGGACGATTATTGAATGATGAAGCGGGCGCGGCGAAGCGCTTCGCCGAAGAGGTATTGTCTGCGCTCTTACTCGTTTTGTTCGTGTTGACGGCGCTGGTTTGGATTGCCGCGCCGGTATTTGTGTTGATTGTTGCCGGTGGTTTTGCGCAGGATCCGGAGAAGTTCGATCTGACGGCATATTATCTGCGGATCATGTTTCCTTATCTGGCGTGCATGTCTGTCGTTGGTCTGTTGTCGGGTATATTGAACTCATTGGACCGCTTTATTGCCTTTTCCGCTGCGCCATTATTGTTGAATGTTTGCCAGATTGCGGCCATCCTTCTTTATGCTGACCATGAACTGACTGTGACAGGCACCGCTCTTGCCGCGGCGACGGCGCTGAGCGGTGTCTTGCAGATGGCGCTCTTGTACTGGGGCGCTTCCCGACAGGGATACCGGCTTGTACCGCGCCTGCCCAAGCTCACACCAGGGGTGAAGCGGCTGCTTCTATTGGGGGCACCTGGGTTTATTTCTGCCGCGGCAGTTCAGATCAACATCATTGTCGGTACCAATATTGCCAGCCAGCAGCCGGGGGCGGTATCCTGGTTAATGAACGCGGATCAACTGTACCAATTGCCGCTGGCCGTCATTGGCATCGCGTTGGGAACGGTGTTGCTGCCGACCCTGTCGCGACACGTTAAAGCATCTGATGAAACTGCGGCGCGGGAGACGTTGAACCGTGCAGTTGAGTTGTCCTCGGCGCTTTGTTTGCCAGCAGCAGCGGCATTTCTGGTGATTGCCACGCCGATTTGCGAAGCTTTATTCCGGGGGCTCGCAGGCGATGCTTTGAGCCTTTTTGGCGGGCGCGGGTCCGCGTTTTCCGAACGCGACGCCCAGATGACCGGGGCGGCGCTGGCGCTTTATGGTTTGGGCTTGCCCGCATTTGTTTGGCAGAAAGTCTTTCTACCAGCGTTTTTTGCGCGGGAAGATACCCGCACGCCCATGCGTTTTGCGCTTTGGGCAATTGGCGCAAATACGGTGCTCGCCCTTAGCCTGTTTCCGCTGATGGGTTTTCTTGGTGTGGCGCTCGCGACAAGCCTTGCCGCATGGCTGCAAACCGGTTTGCTGATCGTCATGTCCGCAAGGCGTCGGCATTTCACGCCGGACCGTCGCCTGGTGTCGCGTTTCCCCCGGATCCTGCTTGCCTGTGCCGGTCTCGGCGCATTGTTATGGTGGGCATCGGCCAGATTGCCATTTGTAGCTGGCTATTTGTTCGGTCGTGAATGGCTGGCCCTGATCGCACTTGCTGTTGCAGGCGTCCTTGTTTACGCACTGGTGCTAATTCTGATTGGCGGCGTGCGTTTGCGCGATTACCGATCGGTGTCATCTACTGGAAAATGAGCGATATACATGAGCGATTACAAGGGGCCAGAACGGGTGCTCTCCGGCATCCAGCCTTCAGGCGGGATGCATCTGGGCAATTATCTCGGGGCCATCCGGAAATTTGTTGAGCTGCAAGATCGGCATGACTGCTTCTATTGCGTTGTTGATATGCACGCGATCACCGTATGGCAGGACCCGGCGAAACTTCGTGAGCAGACGTTCCATATTGCCGCGAGTTTTCTCGCCGCGGGCGTTGACCCAAAAAAGGCAGCGATTTTCCATCAATCTGGTGTACGCGCGCATGCCGAACTTGCGTGGATATTTAATTGCGTTGCGCGTCTTGGCTGGCTCGACCGTATGACGCAGTTCAAAGATAAAGTCGGTAAAGATAAGGAGCGTGCTTCGGTCGGTCTTTATACCTATCCGGTTCTTCAGGCTGCGGATATTCTGGTTTATAAGGCGACCCATGTTCCTGTTGGTGAGGACCAA
Source organism: Parvularculaceae bacterium (assembly GCA_004213235.1). Classification (GTDB taxonomy): domain Bacteria; phylum Pseudomonadota; class Alphaproteobacteria; order Caulobacterales; family Parvularculaceae; genus MED-G105. The sequence continues at coordinate 4,919 of SHAI01000023.1, read as the reverse complement.
AAGCAACATCTTGAGCTATCGCGGGATATTGCTGGAAAATTTAATCACGACTTTGATGCGCCGGGATTTTTCCCTTTGCCTGAGCCTCTCATTAAAGGGCCGGGCGCGCGGGTGATGTCGCTTCGTGATGGCACCGCGAAAATGTCGAAATCAGACCCGTCTGCGAACGCATGTGTTTATCTCAGCGATGATCGCGATACGATTGCGCGCAAGATCAAGAAAGCGAAGACGGACCCTGATGCGCTGCCATCTGAAGTGGCGGGGCTTGAGGGGCGTGCAGAGGCCGCCAATTTGGTTGGCATCTATGGGGCGCTTTCTGGCAAGTCTGATGCTGATGTGCTGGCTGAGTTTGGCGGGCAGGGTTTTGGCGTTTTCAAACCGGCCCTGGCTGAAATGGTCGCTGAAAAAATCGGGCCGATTGGCGATGAATTGCGCCGGCTTGAGGCGGATCCTGATTATGTCCGCGGCATCTTATGCGAGGGGGCGCAAACAGCATCTGTCGTGGCGGACAAGGTCGTTGATGAGGTCAAGCAAGCGGTTGGTTTTGTTGCTTGACGCCTGGCCGGGAGGCAGGTGCGCCAGTGGCTGCCTCTCAGGGCTGTTCTAACGGACGGATTTATTAGCAGCACTCACGGTGAATAGCTGCTAAGTGTCTGTATTTACTTGTTAATTTGTTGATTTGCTAACGCATCTAGGACACGCTTGATGTGGCTTTCAACGTAGCCTTCAGCAGGGGCAGCGTTCGGAAGACATGTTGACGCCGCAGCCATTGCGGTGAGTTGTGTAGGAGTGTTGTATGTCAATGATTGAGGCGCGTATCGATCCAGCTTTTTCTGCGCAGTTAGATGGATATCGGCTGGCGACGGCCGAAATTCTCTATCGCATGCCAGATCATCAAGAATTGCTGCAAAGTTATCTGTGGCAGGATTATGATCTCGCGCCGCAATATCCGGTGCTGTCAAAGTTTCTGGATTTCTGGATGCGCGAGCTTGATGGCCCATTGCATTCTGTTCGAGTCGCGGATCAAAAAATTATCTCCGCAGCGGAACTGAAAACCGGCGCGTTCATTTACGCGAATTAAGAGCGGTCTTGCTGCAATTGTTCGAGTAAACTTTCGGCAAAGCCCGTCAGGGTGTCGTCCCGCGCACCCATCACAATGATGCGGTCGCCTTGTCTCGCTGTGGCCAGGATCGCCTGTGCGCATTCATCTCGCGACTCAAGGGCAAATGCGGTGCGGCCTGCGGCGCAGACGCCTTTGACAATATCCTCATTCGTCACGCTGCGATCTACCGTTCCGCCAAAATACGCCGGTTGCGGAATCCAAAGTTGATCCTCGGGCAAAAGATTTTCGGCAAAGCACGCGATGAACGCGTCTTTCATAAGCCGCAACGGCCCAAAGCCATGGGGCTGGAACATAACCAGTAATCGCCCCTGGAAATCATGCAGTGTACGAAGGGTCGCGGTAATTTTATCGGGGTTGTGACCAAAATCATCGATCAATGTCACGCCGCCGGCCTCTCCGATATGGTCAAACCGTCGCGCCACCCCATGAAAACGATTGAGCGCCGCTGCGCCGCGATGAATGTCGATGCCACAGGCAGTGGCCGCGAGAAGGGCCGCCAGCGCGTTAGAAACATTGTGCTTTCCAGGCATTTTGAGCCGGATGGGGGCTGTTTCTTCCCCTTCATCGCTGACCGCATTGAATGATACACCGAATGGTTCGGGGCGAATATTTCGTGCGCGCAGATGTGCTGCACCATCGACGGAATAGGTTTTAACCTCATTGCTGAGGGCGGATGCCAGGGCCGCGCTCTCGTTATTGTCATTGTTCAGGATAACGCATCGGGATCGCGACGCGAATTCACCGAACAGGGTGCGCAACTCATCCATCGATTTATGGTCATGCGCGATGTTGGAGACGATCGCGATGTCCGGGTTGAACATCGCAATTGATCCGTCGCTTTCGTCGATTTCACTGATAAATGCATCGCCGCTGCCGACCCGGGCGCTCGCGAAGGGGGTTTCTGGCGAGACAAAATTCTTCATCACGGCACCATTCATTACGGTCGGGTCTGAACCCGCATCGGTCAGGATCCATGCAATCATCGCTGTGGTTGTGGATTTACCCGATGTCCCGGCAATACCGATGCTGGTGCGGGCGTCATTGAACAGCGCCGCCAGAAGTTCTGCACGGGTGACGCGCTTCGCCCCGACACGGCGCGCGGCAGCCACGTCCGGCACCGTGTCTTCGACCGCGGCTGAGGCGACCAGGATTTGGTGTTCGCGTGTCAGGCCGGAACCGTCTTGCGGGAACAGGCGAACGCCGCCCTTTTTCAATGATGCAAACTTCTCTGGCGTGCGGCCCTGGTCGCGGGATCGATCTGACCCGGCCACGGTTTCACCACGGGCGAGGAGTATGGAAGCAAGGGGCAACATGCCACTGCCGCCGATGCCGCAGAAAAAATAAGACCTGTTTTCGCTGTTGTTCATGCCGTTATCCTGTGCCGCGCTCAGAAGAGATTAACTATTCGCGTTAATCGTCAATGTCTGGCTAACATGAATGTAAGGGCGTTAAACGACCGTGAGTTGGCGGAAAGGAGATTATGGCGGTGGCGAATAAGCAGGGAAAAAAACGCATTGGCGTTGTCGCGCCGTCGCGGTGCTTGCCGAAAGCCGCAGCGACGGCCGTTGCGCGCCATATCGACGATATTTTCGACGACGGCAGCCTTGAGGTATTTTTTCATCCCCAATGTTTTCACTCAGAGGGTCATTTTGCGGGATCTGACGCGGTGCGCACGGCCGCCTTTCTTGAGGTTGCCAATGACCCAGGCATAGACGCTGTTTGGTTCGCCCGTGGCGGCTATGGCGCGGCGCGGTTGGTACATGATCTTTATGACCGGCTTGGCCCGGGCGCGCGGGACAAGGAATATCTTGGGTATTCAGACCTCGGTGTTCTGTTGGCGGGGTTGCAGCGCCGGGGTATCGGACGCGCGGTGCACGGGCCGATGCCAATCGATATCACCCGAGAAAATGGTGAGGCTGCAATAACCCGCGCGCTTCGCTGGCTTGTGTCCAAGGATGATGCCGGGTTGGAGAAAACCGCAGATCCTTCCGCCATGCGGGTTGCGTTCAACATTACGGTACTTGCCCATATTATCGGCACATCATCTGCACCAGAACTATCGGGCCGTATCTTGATGCTGGAAGATATTGATGAATATGCCTATGCGCTCGATCGATCATTATACGCGATCATGACCAACCAGGCCGTGGCCTCATGCGCCGGTGTTATGTTGGGCCGCATAAGCGAGGTCCGGGAGAACGATCCTGACTTCGGTATGACGCCGGAAGATATTGTCCAATATTGGTGTGAACGCGCACGGGTTCCCTATCTTGGGCGCTGCGACATCGGGCATGATGCCGATAACAAGATCGTGCCCTTTTCTTGATGGCGCGCTCATTGGTGCGTTACAAGTGCGTCACAGGTGCATCACAGGTGCATCACTGGCGCTTCATTGGCGTGACTGGCGGGTTTGATCACACCAGAATGCGATTAACGCGGCCACGCCAAAGGCGATCAGTGCAGTTTGTGCTGCGTCATTGACGCTTGGTGGCGGGGGGCCAAAATTTGCGGTGATCTGCGCACCGACGAGCGTCAGGACAAGCATCGCTGGGGCAATGCGTCCCCATTTGCCATTTGCGGTGGTCGCCCGCAAATAGATCAGCATACCAGCTAATAGGAAGCCGATTTCCATTATCATTGTGACAGGGCGATTATCCCATAGTCCAAGACCCACTTTCGGACCGCCATACCAGAGCAAGAGGTCAGGCTTGTGCATGATGAAATCCAGCAGCCAGTGGGAAAAAATCAAAAGCCCGATGATTATCCCGCCCCTGCGGCCCGCTGAGGGTTTCATCGCGATAAACGCAAGTCCGCCAAGAGTGCTCCAAATCAACGCTGCAGGCAGACTGTGCGTATACGGCATGTGATAGAGATCGAAATGGTTCGATTGGGTGAAATTTTCAACGATGCGGATCTGTTCAATGTCGGCCAGCACGAAAGGGGCCCATAGAATATCGAGGACCTGAACGGCGACAAATCCATGCCATAATTTAATTTGTTTTCCCGCAACCGCAGCCGCTGGCCCGTAATGACCGATGAACATGACTTACTCCCCAAAAGCTTGCCGCCGAAAAGTCTGCCTCTGGCAAATGAGACGCGGCGGTAAATCTATTATCTCACGTGACGGGTAATTTAAAATGACGGGTGATCTAGCGTGATTGTCACGCATCCTGGCGCTTGCGTTCGATCAAACAATGGCTAGGGTCGCGCGAGAGTAATGAAAAAAAATCCAATCGTGGAGTGCAAGGATGAGACGAGGCGTAAGAAAATCCATGCTCGCTATTAGTGCGGTGAGTATATTGGCCGCGTGTGGCAGTGGTGAAGACGGTGCCGAGCTGGAGGAAGGCGTAGTGGAAGATAATGCGGCCAGCGCAGCGAGTACGGCCAACATGGGAGCTGGCGATGATGCATCAGCACCAGCGCCAGCAGGGCAGGATGACACCGCAAAAGCGAACCAGGCAGCGTCAGAGGCGTTTTTGACGTCGAATAGCGCGAAAGAGGGCGTGACAGTCACAGCTTCCGGGCTTCAATACATGATTTTGGAGGAAGGCCCTGACACTGGCTCAACCCCAAAACCGTCCGAGACTGTTGATGTTCATTATGTCGGCACACTGATCGACGGCGTAGAGTTTGACTCCTCGCGTGCGCGCGGTGCGGCGGCGCGGTTTCGCGCAGACCAGGTTATTGACGGGTGGGTAGAAGGCCTGCAGCTGATGAGTGAAGGGGACCGTTTTCGCTTCTTCATTCCTGCCGATCTTGCCTATGGAAAAAGCGGTACGCCCGGTGGGCCGATTGG
>SHAI01000022.1 GCA_004213235.1 Parvularculaceae bacterium | reverse complement strand
CCGAGAGATCGATCCTTATCTTTTATGTCGGTGTGATGATGAAACAGAGGCTGACGTAACGACAATCACCGGGATTGTTCGAGATGCGGAATTGCGTCTTGCCCCGGACGGCCTTAGCGTCTTGCCAGAACAAGTCACGATTTTTTCCGTCATCAAGTCAAGCGACCCGTCCATTGGTAAAGAAGTTCGTATTCATCATAAAACGCGGCCAAAGGATTGCGGATTATCATTCGACTACGGCAAGCGCTATGATATCCGTGCTACTCGCAAGGACAGTGTTCTGGAAACAAATTGGTGCCTTGACCCTCGGCGCGGTGACGCCAGATGAATTCATCGGGTTCGGCAAAAGGCAAAATGTTTGTAAAAACCACCTGCTGGGCTGGTATTCATGACCGTCAAAACATGGTTTGCGTACGCGGTTCCTTCGGTGAGGAATGTCGAACCTGAGCAGTTGCAAGGGTTAGGCTCGGATAAAGGCCGATGACCGCGCAGATAATTTGCCAGTGTTCCATTTGCCGCGAATGCTGTTTTACACTGAGCTAGAGCGCGAACAAGTCGCCCATGCGGGCTAATATTAAAACAATCAGTGCAACCGGGTTGATCGGCAACCCCAAGATAAATGTCGCCGGCCGGTTAAACCGCGTAAATCCGGGCCATGTCGTTAAGGTAAGAAAACTGATGGCAGAGGTGCGTGGTGCGCGCCGCATGCAGTTTGCTTATCTCATGAAACTCACCCGCCCGATAATCGGGAGAACCTGAAAGTGCTATCCTCAATGTAAGGACAATAATATCAGGAAAAGCGGGAGATAATTTCTTCTGTCATCTCATCGGTTGTCAGTGTGCCGCCAATATCGGGTGTGCCACATCCTGATTGCAAGGCCCCTTGCACCGCAAGTTCGATCGCGTCAGCCCCTTCAGGGGCATCCAGCGAATAGCGCAGCATCATTGCTGCACTTAAGATTGCCCCCACCGGGTTTGCTTTTGCCTGGCCGGCTATGTCCGGTGCAGAGCCGTGAATGGGCTCATATAATCCCGGCCCGTCACCGAGTGACGCCGATGGCGCCAGGCCAATGGACCCGGTTAAAACCGATGCTTCATCGCTTAAGATGTCACCGAACATATTCTCTGTCAGGATGACATCAAAGCTTGACGGCGTTGTAATCAACTTCATCGCCATGGCGTCGACCAGAACGTGATCGAGAGCAATATCACCGAATTCCGCCTTGCCCAATGCCGTAACAGCTTTCCGCCACAGCCGGCTGGTCGCCAGGACATTTGCTTTATCGACAGAGGCAAGTCGTCCGCGGCGCCCTTTCGCGGCCTCGAACGCGATACGTGCAACGCGCTCAACCTCGCCGCGTGAATAGGCGCATAAATCGCTGGCGTTTTCCTCCCCCTCCACCCGGTCACCATAATAAATGCCGCCATTCAGCTCACGGACGATTAAGATATCGACATTTCGTACCACATCATCCTTTAGTGGTGAGCGCGCTTCCATTCCTGGCATCATGGTGATGGGACGCAGGTTTGCAAAAACGCCGAGATGTTGGCGTAGATCGAGTAGTCCCTGTTCCGGGCGTGGGCCACCGTCATCCCATTTTGGTCCCCCGACAGCACCCAAAAAGACCGCATCGGCGCTGCCGCATGCCTGGGCGGTCTCTTCTGGATAGGGCGCACCCGTCGCATCGATCGCCGCCCCGCCAAACAGTTTCTCATCAACAGTCAGGCTGAGGCCCTGTTTGGCGGCGATGGCCATAAGGACGCGATGGGCCGCGCCGGCAACTTCCGGCCCGACGCCATCACCCGCGAGAAGAACGATTTTCTTGGTCATGAATAGGTCACCCGTCGCGCTTCATAGGCAGCGATCTTCGCATCCTGGTTGAGTAAATGTCCCATGGGATCAACGCCGTCGAGAAGGCAGCGCCTGGAAAATGGTTCTACGACGAAATTTGCGTTAACACCGCCATTGGGCGAACTAACGCTCAGATTGGCCAAGTCCACAATCAATTCCATACCGGGATTTTCGATGAGATATCGATGTGTATCCGGATCTATTTCAACCGGCAGCAAACCATTTTTCAGGGCATTACCTTTGAAAATGTCTGCAATCTTTGTGCTGATCACAACTTTGAACTCAAAATCCAGCAAGGCCCAAGGGGCGTGCTCTCTGGAGGAGCCGCATCCGAAATTTGCCCCGGCAACGAGAATTTTATGGGACGCGCGGTCCTCTTCCCTGAACGGGGTGTTTGATATTGCCTCACCATTTTCCTGGTAGCGCCAATCGTGGAATGCCGCAGCGCCAAGGCCGGAACGGGTCGTGGTCGTCAGGAAGCGCGCCGGGATGATCTGGTCGGTATCAATATTTTCCTGGGGCAGGGTAATGGTGCGTGACGTAATAACGTTTATCGGTTCGGGCATGGTCTCAGGATGATCCTTCCAACATGGGGCGCGGGTCTATAATGTGACCTGCTATGGCGGCTGCCGCTGCCGTTGCAGGGCTTGCAAGCACGGTGCGCACACCCGCGCCCTGGCGGCCAATAAAATTGCGGTTTGATGTGGAAACAACGAGCTCGCCCGGGTCGCCCTTGTCGCCATTCATGGCGATGCACATTGAGCAACCAGGCAGGCGCCATTGCGCACCAGCGGCGAGAAAAACTTCATGCAGACCTTCTGCTTCCGCCGCGCGGCGAATGGCTTCAGAGCCCGGTACGATAAGCGCGGTAACCCCGCTTTTAACCCTGCGTCCCCGGAATATATCTGCTGCCGCGCGAAGGTCTGATAATCGGGAATTTGTACAGCTCCCGATAAAGACTTTGTCGACTGTTTCCTCCGCGAATGCGCGACCGGGCTTGAACTTCATATATGCTTCGGCTTCGGCGGTCATGTCCGGCGTTGTGCCGTCTACCGGTGCGGCGGCGTCGGGCGATACGCCGAAGGTGATCATGGGACGAATATCACTGGCATCGATGAAAACTTCTTGATCAAAGCGCGCGCCATCATCGGTCTTCAGCGATAACCAGTCTTCGCTGGCCGCGTCGAATGCGTTTCCCTTGGGCGCGAATTCGCGCCCGCGCAAGAAGGTGAGGGTGGTCTCGTCCGGGGCAATAATGCCAACCCTTGCACCAGCCTCGATTGACATGTTGCAAAGGGTCATTCGGCCTTCCATTGACAGGGTGCGGATTGCTTCGCCGGCGAATTCAATGGCGCAGCCTTGCCCGCCGTCAGCGCCGATTTTCGCAATCATCGCAAGGGCCATATCCTTCGCGGTGACGCCTTTTTGAAGGGCACCGTCAAATGTGACGCGGATGGATTTAGGACGGCGCTGGAGCACGCACTGGGTTGCCAGAACGTGACCAACTTCTGTTGTGCCAATGCCGAATGCCAGCGCACCGAACGCCCCATGGGTTGAGGTATGGCTATCGCCACAGACGATTGTTTTGCCCGGCTGTGTCAATCCCAGTTCCGGACCAATAACATGGACAATGCCGCGGCGTGGATCGTCCATGCCGAACAGTGTGATGCCGTGGGTGGCACAATTTGCGATCAATTGTTCAACCTGGCGCGCCGCGTCCGCTGTCGCATATGGCAGTGCGCCGGTCTCATCGGCCGGCAGGGTCGGTGTAGAGTGATCGAGCGTGCCAAAAGTGAGGTCCGGTCGGCGCACTTTCAATCCGCGTTCTTCCATTACGGTGAAGGCCTGCGGGGACGTCACTTCGTGGATCAGATGCAGATCTATAAACAACACCGCAGGGCTTTCTGCGGTTTCCGGGACGACGACATGTCTGTCCCATAGTTTCTGAAACAGGGTTTTGGGAATAGGGTTAAGGGGCATCGGTTTAAACGGCTCCGCGGTCATGGGCGGCGAGGGCTTCGGCACTCTTCGCTGCTTGATTTATTGCGGCGACAAAGGCTGCGACGGCGGCATCTGCGACATCAACTTCGCGCGCTCGGCCGTTAAAGCGTTTACCGTCGACCTCGACGATTGCCTGAGCATGGACGAGGGTGTCTTCGCTATTTGCGGCATGGTGCAGGTCGAGTTCAATAATTCGTGCGTCTACACCGGAAATGGCGCAAACTGCTGCGAACGCAGCATCAATAGGCCCGCCGCCTTCGCACTGCACAGATTGGCGCTCGCCATTATCATGCTTCATGGTCACGCGCGCAGAGGGACGAATATCTTCGTCCATGTCAGTACGCAAATCGATCTGGCGAGTTCGCCACGGGCCGGTGCGCCCATCATCAGCGGCCCGTCCCGTCATCAGTGCGACAACATCCGCGTCGGTTACTTCCCGGCAGGTGTCGGCCAGGCGTTTGAACGCCGTGAAAACGTCCTCGATCTTTTCCCGCGAGACGTTGAAGCCTAACGCCTGGGCGCGTGCCGCCAATGCATGTTTACCGGAATGCTTGCCGAGCACGATTGAATTCGACGGCATACCGACAGTTTCAGCATCCATGATTTCATAGGTTCGGCGATCTGCCAGAATGCCGTGCTGATGAATACCCGCTTCATGGGCGAAGGCATTTTTACCAACAATGGCTTTGTTTCGTGGGATCTGTGAATGGGTCACCCGCGATAGGGCAATGCTCGCGGGATAGAGTTTTGTTGTGTCGATGTTGGTTGATAGCTTGAAGTGATCGCCCCTTGTGTGAATGGCCATGACCGCTTCCTCCAGCGAACAGTTTCCGGCCCGCTCACCGATGCCGTTGATGGCGCATTCAATCTGCCGCGCCCCGCCGCGTACGGCGGCGAGTGAATTGGCAACGGCCATGCCAAGATCGTCATGGCAGTGAACACTGAAAACTGCGCCGCTGTCTTTGGGGGCGTTTGTTGTCAGAAATTCAAACAGGTCTTTCATCTCTTCCGGGGTGGAATACCCCACCGTGTCGGGGATGTTGATGGTCTGGGCCCCGGCCTCAATCGCCGCGATCACCACGTCCAGCAAATAGTCGCGTTCGGTGCGGATGGCATCCTCGGCGGAGAATTCAACATCCTCGCACAGGCTGCAGGCATGGCGGACGCGCTGGTCGACGGCGGTGAGGATTTCCTCTTTTGACATTTTCAGTTTGGCCGTGCGGTGGATCGGGCTTGTGCCGATGAATGTGTGAATGCGGCGCCTCGCGGCGGGTTCTATGGCTCTTGCTGAGGCGTTAATGTCATTCTCGTTCAGGCGTGACAGAGAGCAGATCGTCGGGCCCTGAATTTCCCGCGCAATTGCGTTCACGGCATTGAAGTCGCCTTCTGACGCGGCGGCGAATCCGGCCTCTATAATATCGACGTTCAATTCCCGGAGTGCGCGGGCGACAACGAGCTTCGCTTCGACCGGCATTGAAAAACCCGGTGCCTGTTCGCCATCGCGCAAGGTCGTGTCGAAGATCCGCACTTTGTCGTCATTTGTATCTGTGCTGTGCGCCTGACCCGATTTGCTTGCGGGGATTGTGCTGTGTGGTGGTGTTGCCATGACTGTGTTCCTCTCGCCCGCAATGTCGCTCGCGACTGATTTGTCGGTATGGAAAATCTGCTGCGTTGCAAAGATGCTGGATGCGAAAAATCTATTGAGGTGCCTTTGGCGACGTGAACGCTGATATTTGCACCGGTTGATAACAAAAAAGCCGCTTCAAGGAAGCGGCCCCTTACGCTGACGATTTGAGAGATGAACTACCCCATAGCCGTCAAGGCCGCGTTAGCGATGTAGGTGCTAAGGAGGAGTAGGAGACCGATTGCGAACAGCTGCGGCGCGTTTGCTGACTTGCTGGACGCCACAATGCGCGCCCGGCTGCGCGAGCCTATTAGCGACTCAGCGGTGCGTCTTTTAGCATAATCTGCTTTATATTCAGTCCACATGGTGGAAACCCCTCAAAAAGAGGCTGCAAAGATAACATGCTTGCGCGAAGTTTCAACAGGCTTTCCGGCCTTATTTGCGTTGCGGGTAGGAGATAGCTTCGTTTGTTGTGACGCTTGCCAATTTCCCGGCGCTTTTATGGGTAATATTGGTCCAGCCGGGACGTTATGTCCAAGCTCGAATATCCAAGGCCGAGTGCCGCTTTGTCTTTCGCCGTGATTATGATGTGCAGCTAATTACTATGTTTGCGGAAGGTGGACGTGACCCGTCGGCATTCACCACGCCAATCAGTCAAAACGCGGGTCTTTGCGTATAACGTCAATTCTCAGGAACCGCCGGGCTAAGTCAGGAGCATCGCATCGGTCTTTTTCAGGTGCCGGCGAACGATGGGGTTAAGACCGTCTTCTGGGGCTCATGGAAGGGGTAAGCGAAGAAACAGAAAATGTCGGCTCAAGGTGTGGCTACACTTAGGCGGCGGTAGTTGCGCCAGGGTCTTTGTAACCCTTCTGCAGCGGTGTACCGGCGGCGTTGACCCGATCTGCAGGCAAGATAATAGCTACTGTGGTGCCTTTGCCGATTTTGGTTTTTATCTTGAAAGAGGCACCATGGGCGTTGGTGATCGCAAGGACCAAAGGCAGACCAAGCCCCAGCCCCTCCTTTGAGCGCCGAAGCGACATGTCCGATTGCGCAAATGGCTGATGGCACAGGGCGAGTTTATCGTCTGAAATTCCGGGGCCATTGTCAGTGACAACGAGCGCGAGCTCTCCATTATCGATATGGGTGGCACCGATAACAATGCGCACCCCCTTGCCGCCAAATTTTACGGCATTGTCGATCAGCTTAACCAGGGCGCTGGATAGCATTTGGTGATCGCATCGGATCTCAGTTTCCGGGTTTTTCAACGCGATACTCACTTCCGCATCCGCGGCGGTGAGCGCGCGGTCACAGGACGAAAGGGCTGACTGAACAAGGTCGTCAATGCGGTAGTCCACGTCGTTTATTGTAATGGGCCCTGAGCGCGTGTCGGACGCCAACAGCATATCCGACACCGAATTCAAGAGTCGTTTGCCACCTTCGACAATGTATTCCGCGTATTCGCGATGCAATTTGTCATCATTTCGCTCGAAGAGGTCGCTAATGATCTGTCCAAAGCCAATTATTGCATTAAGCGGGGTGCGTAATTCGTGGCTCATCATTGACAGGAGGCTGTCTTTGAAGCGTGCGCCAGCTTCGGCCTGGTCACGCGCTTCGCGCAGGGCAAGGTGGTCCTGCGCCGCTTTCAGGACAAATTTTACTGAGTGCCCTAAGAGCGCCCAGTTAACAGGCTTGGCAATGAATGATGTTGCGCCAACTGCAAAGGCTCGATCGACGGCTTCGGCGTGATCGCTACCAGTAATCACGATGACGGGCGTCAGGCTTAATCTTTCATCCTTGCGCATTTCAGCCGTTAATTCATATCCGGTCATTACCGGCATATCCAAATCTGCCACCACGAGGTCAAAGTTTTCGGATTTCAACAGGTCAAGCGCTGTGCGGCCATTATCGCAGCTTACAACACCATAGCACGCGTCGGTCAGTTTTGCGGATGCCAGCTCGCGCATAACCGGGTCATCGTCGACCAGCAGAATGCGCGCATTCTCACCCATATGCGTCAAACTCCTTGACCAGGACACGAAGCATGTTTCGACCAATGCCGGAACATTCTAGCAACGCATTTGGAGGTCTCCCTTCGAAAAATATGTTCTAAAAGTATTAAGAAGCAATTTATTGCCTTGGTCACTTAACGTGGCCGAAGCGCGAAAGCTTTTTCTAAATATTTTTGGTGTTGGTTAATCGGGTGAAGTGACCACGGTTTGTCGTTGTGCGCCCCATTCAATTCCTCAGCGGTCGTATGACCGCACTGGTTCTTGTTGCAATCCTGACCGCTGTTCTGGTGACGGCGGGCTCTTCGATATGGCGGGAAATTGCCGGTTTTACCTATAACGAACAGACAAAACTGAACACGACAGCCACCTATTTTTCCGCCGTTGTTGCCAATGCAACGGCTTCCGGCCAACGCGAACAGGCTAATAAAGCATTATCGGGGATTGTCGGTTTGCCACATGTTCAGCGTGTGTATATCGAAAGCCGGGCGGGTGATATATTTGCCGATCAGAAAAAACAGACATCGCTTAATGTTACCGAAGACGTCGATGCGTCGCGGATACCACAGACTAGCCCATTCGCGATCCAGCGCAGCCTGGAAGCGCGCACCCCGATCGTCCATAATGGTGTGGTTGTTGGCACGCTTGTCATCACGGCCCAGACGCCCCCGATCTGGCAACACATTCGCGAGTTTGTCTTAGACGCAATATTTGGTGCGCTGCTTGCGGCCACCCTCGGGGTATTAGCAACGCTTCGAATGCAACGTGCGCTCATTCAGCCGCTTTCTTACCTTGTGCGCGTGATGGATGCTGTACGGCGAACAGGTGATTTCGGTCAGCGCGTTAGGCGTGATAGCAATGATGAAGCGGGTCAGTTGGTGGAATCGTTCAATGCAATGTTGAATGAAATTCAAGAGCGGGATGCAAAACTTCTCGCACACCAGCAAAACCTCCAAAAGATCGTCCGCAAACGGACGCAAGAACTAAATCTTGCCAAAGAATCGGCCGAAGATGCCAGCCTGGCCAAGTCGGAGTTTTTGGCGACAATGAGCCACGAAATTCGCACACCAATGAATGGCATGCTGGTGATGGCGGAATTATTGTCCAACGCGTCCCTGCCGCCACGCCAACAGCGTTATGCCGATGTCATCGTCAAATCGGGGCAAAGCCTGTTGGCGATCATCAATGATATTCTGGATTTTTCGAAAATCGAAGCGGGTAAGTTGGAGTTGGAAAAAATCGCCGTAAGGCCGAATGAATTGATAAATGATGTTATTGGATTGTTTTGGGAAAAGGCAAGCACATCGGGAATTGATCTGGCATCCTATATCGGGCCGGACGTTCCGGAAATAATCGAAGGAGATCCCATTCGGTTAAATCAGGTCCTCTCAAATCTGGTGAATAATGCTTTAAAATATACCAATGAAGGCAGCGTTGTTGTCACTGTAAACCGTGTACGGACAAAAAATAATGGCTGCCAAATAAGTTTTTCGGTTTCCGATACCGGTGTCGGTATTCCGATGGAAAAACAAAAAACGATTTTCGACTCTTTTTCCCAAGTAGATCAGACCACAACCAGAAAATTTGGTGGTACCGGCCTGGGGCTGGCGATCTGTTACAGGCTCGTTCAGGGCATGGATGGCGAAATCGGCGTTAATTCAAAGGTCGGAAAAGGGTCCAAGTTTTACATCACAATACCGACTAAAAACCTGGCCCCAGCCACGCCAATCGTGGAAGCCCCTCATGGCAAGCGCGCGGTAATTGCGATAAGTGGGCGAGCAAGTTCCAATCTGATTTCGCGTTACCTGGAGGAGGCTGGTTATTCTGTTCAAATTGTCGAATTTGAATTGGAAAAGCAGTCTACAGCGCAGTATGCTTATGCGGATATCATCTTTGCGTCGCCGCAGTTTTTGCAAGCATTTGATGCTGCCATTGGCGGGGATCCGGATCAATGGACCCCAACACGTGTGTGTGTCAGCGAGTTAGGCGATAGCGCACCTGATCGGTTGTTGGAAAGCGGTGTGGCGGAGGATCTTTTGATCAAGCCGTTCTCGCGTCTTGATGTTATGGCGCAGGTTAAACGGGCAATTACTGGCAATCTGCGCGGGCGCGACGCGGTCAGCGGCGTTACTGGTGAGGCGGCGATGCTGCCGTTCTTTAGCGGCGAGCGTGTTCTTGCCGCTGACGATAGCGCGGTAAATCGCGAAGTTGTGCAAATGGCGTTGTCCCGTCTTGGGTTGAAGCCCACGGTTGTAAATGATGGACGTGAGGCGGTTGAAGCTTTACGGGCCGGTCAATTCGACCTGGTGCTGATGGATTGCTCGATGCCGATTATGGATGGTTTTGAGGCAACCCGCGCCATTCGTGCATGGGAGGAAACGACAAGCCGTAAGCGGGTCCCCGTGCTTGCGTTAACGGCGCATGTAACGGGTCTGGATGAGGATTGGCGAAGTGTTGGCATGGACAGTTACCTGACCAAGCCTTTTACGATTTCGATGCTGGCTGAGACGATTTCTGAATATCTGGAACCGGCTGGGATTGCTTCAGAGGCACCAGAATGGGGGCGTGAAGATATTGATGAGGACGAAAATACAGGTCCAGGAAACAGCGTAAAATTACCATCGTCATCCGATGCAGGAAGCGAGGTGTCTCGGACCGGAAAGTCGGTGGATGCACGCGTGCAACACAGGGGTAAGCTACTGGCCCCCGCAGAGCAGCCTGCAGCGTTCATTGCTTTTGATATGAATACGTTGGGGCAATTGACGAAGATGGATTTGGGAGATGGCGATTTGATCGAACGGACACTTGATCTCTTTGCGGAGCATTCAAAACCGGCGGTCATGCGCATCGCGCAGGCTATTAAATCTGGGCAGCAGGCCGAGATCAGAAGCGCAGCGCATTCGCTGAAGTCAATGAGCGTGAACATCGGCGCACACAAGCTCGCGGCGGTGTGCCGTGAGATAGAGGCAAATGCAGCGTCAGGCGCGGCGGTTGCTGCCTATGTCAACGATCTCCGCAGTGAGTTTACCAATACGCATAACGAGATCCCGGCTGTGCGCGCGCGCTTTGGGCGGCAGGCTGAGCAAAAGGAGAGTGCCTGAGCTTCTCCCATCGTCTTGGTGCATTTGGGTGCATCGGGGTGCAGTGGGGCGCAGTGGGGCGAAACCGCTTCGGGGAAGCGGTGCCGTCCAGATCCCTGCGGTCAGTCGCGCTGCAGCCATGCATTTTAGATGATCGGGTTTTGGCCTAGTGGAAGCGAATGGATATTTTCGCGCAGCCGATGATCGCGCCGGTGTCGGCAAGCGATATCGATGAGAAATTGTCATCGTCGGACGCAGGCTCCAGCAATTGACCCGCCGCCCGCCATCGCCTGAGGAGTGGTGCACCTTCTATCATGGCCAGGCAAAAAGCGCCGTCTGTCGGATGCCGGTCGGCATAGTCGATGACCACGAGCGTGTTTTCGGGGAAAGCGCGATTAACGGCCGGGTCTGCGGCAAAAAAGGCGAAAACTCGCTGGGCGCTGGTCGTCACCGGGATATAGTCTTCGGCCATGCTATGGGGGTCTGCGTCAGGCGTGGTTAGCATGCGTGCGGCATTCTCGAGGGTTAAAACGGGTGTGTGCTGGATCGGGCGACGCAGATAGGCCGCAGCGGCGTGCTTGTCCTGTTCGTTTGCTGATCGTCGGCCGCCGCCGAGCCAGTCAGAAGAGACGCCAAGTGCCTTGGCGATTTTTGCAATCATGAGCCGTCGGGGGTCATGAACGCCGCTTTCCCAAGTGGCAACTGCCGGCTGGCTGACGCCGACACGGGCGGCAAGTGCGGTCTGGTTAAGGCCAGCTTGCTTGCGCGCGGCGCGAATCCTTTCGCCGATTGAGGCGATTTCCTCTTCAAACCGGCTATCTCGGTCTGCCAGCGCGCTGGATACGTCGGTCCAATTGTCTTCGGTCGCCATACTCGCCTCCACTATATTAGTTTATCTTATATTTAAAATGAAGTAAACTCAATAGTTTATTGCGTTGCAGCATCTTTTCCCCGAAAACATTGAGGAAATTTGAAACAATATGCTCTTATTCTTTTCGATTCACCCTTGAAAAAATCAGCAATGCTTATATTATCCGCCTCGATCAGAAGAACAACACGTTATTGGGGTGATCCATGGCTGACCTTTGTAATGATGATGGCGCGGCACGTTTGGCCGCTAAAATTCAGGATTTCTGGCGAAAACGCGGGTTCGACGTTGATGTCGAAATGCGTCCAGAAGGCTTCGTTTCGACAATGCGTTCCGCGCGAACCGATGTTCGCAGCGACATGGTAAACGGCATGCCGCGGCGGGTCGTTATGGCGGAAGCTTAAAGCCAGCTGACCGTGTGGCCGTGATGGCGCACCAACAACGCGCCGCACGCGCGCTCTTGGTCGTCCGCACGCTGTTTAGGAATCCGACCGCTCTCTAGTGTTCCGCAGCGGGGGGCATTGGGCTGTTATTGCTATGGAACCTCTTGCCTTTAGGCGCCCATAGCGTTGTTGATCAGCGATGGCAGCGCGCTGTAATGGGAAAATGTCACCGCATCGGGGCCAAGCTTATCGAGCGGCCCGTAACCGAAATCCGCTGCAATAAAAGGCAGTGCGGCAGCCTTGGCGGTACATAAATCGGTGTCGCTATCGCCAATAAAAACGGCGTTAGAAACCTGCAACCTCTCCAGACATAGAAGAGCCGGCGCTGGATCGGGTTTGGGGCGCATCGCTGTATCGCCACCAACAATCGTTTCAAACATATCAACGACATGCAGCCGCTCCAGGAGGTCTATCGCCAGGGCTTCTCGCTTGTTTGTGCAAACTGCCAGTTTCGCCCCGCATCGTTTTAGCGCTTCGATGGTTGTGCGCGCGTCGGGAAACAAGGCTGAGTGTGCATCTATATGGGCGGTGTAATAATCGAGAAATCTTTCAAGTCGGCTTGGCATATCCTCTGCTGAAAGGGAGCGGCCGGCCGCGCGAAAAGCTGCGTCGATCATCGTCTTCGCGCTCACGCCGGCCATGTGCCGGCCGTGTTCAACCGCGAGCGTGGGTAGTCCGTCATGGGCCAGGACGTGATTTGTGGCAGCGACCAGGTCGCCTGCCGTATCCACAAGCGTGCCATCGAGGTCAAACAGGATGCCAATATCATTAAGGTCATCGTCGCTACGGGCTGATTTCATCAAAGAATCCTTCCATGCGAACCGCTCAGTAGATGAGGATAAATCTGCGCACAATTATTTGCAGCAAGGCGTGGATCGTGAAAAGAAGAAGCGCGTTAAAGAGAAATTGTTTTATCAATGACTGAGCCTCAAATTGCCGTCGTTGTTCTTGCTGCGGGTCACGGTACCCGAATGCGTTCCAGCTTGCCAAAGGTTCTGCATCAAATTGCAGGCCGGTCGATGTTGGGCCATGTGCTGGACGCAGCAGCGGCGTTGAGCCCGGCGCGTAGCGGCGTCGTCATCGGCGACCATGCGCCGGAAGTCGGGGCGGCAGCCAGGGAAATTGACCCGGAGATTTTTGTTTGTATCCAATCGCCGCCGCAGGGAACCGGCGATGCCGTGATGAAGGCGGGTGATGTTTTTGCTGACTTTGATGGTGTGGTTTTGGTGCTTTATGCCGATACCCCATTCGTCAGTGTGGACACGCTGGCGAAAATGGTTGCCGCAACGCAAAGGGAAAATGTGGCGCTCACCGTTCTCGGATTTCGGCCCGAAGAACCCGGTGCATATGGGCGATTAAAGCAGGCTGAAAATGGCGATCTCACCGCCATTGTTGAGGCAAAAGATGCAAAGCCTGAGGACTTGAAAATTGGTTTGGTCAATTCCGGTGTGATGGCGGTGAATGCCGCGTTTTTACGCAAAGGGTTGCCGCTTCTGACAAATGCCAACGCCAAGCAGGAATATTATCTAACGGATTTGGCCGCGATTGCCGTCGGGGATGGCTTGCGCTGCTCGATTATTGAAGCTGATGAGGCGGAAGTCATGGGGGTTAATTCCCGGCATGAATTATCTCAGGCAGAAGCAAGATGGCAGGCGCGCGCGCGGCGGCGCGCAATGGATCAAGGTGTTACTCTTATCGATCCGCAAACGGTATATTTTTCTTATGACACGGTAATTGCGAATGATGTCATAGTCGAACCCAATGTTTGGTTCGGGGTTGGGGTCCGTGTTGATACCGGCACCCGGATAAAGGCGTTTTCACATCTGGAAGATTCAAACATCGGGGCTGATGTTCAAATCGGACCATTTGCACGATTGCGCCCTGGTGCGCGTCTTGGCAAGGGCACCAAGGTCGGCAATTTTGTGGAAATAAAAAAGGCTGACATTGGCGAGAATGTCGCAATTTCTCACCTGGCTTATATCGGTGATGCGCACATTGGGAATGGTGCTAATATCGGTGCTGGAACCATCACGTGCAATTATGACGGATATGATAAACATCTCACCGAGATCGGTGCGGGTGCGTTTGTCGGTTCGAACTCATCCCTCGTTGCACCGATAAAAATTGGCGATGGAGCGTATGTCGGCTCCGGGTCGGTCATTACCAAAAATGTAAACAATGATGCGCTTTCCGTCGCCCGGGGGCGTCAGCGTGATATTCCCGGTTGGGGTAAAAAATTTCGCACAGCAAAGGAAAGAAACGCCGAGGGAAATAACGCAAAGAAAAGCGCATTAGGGGAAAAAAATCAGAAGTAACTTAGCTTGCTTGAGAAGAAAACAAAATGTCTACAGATGAATATAAACGCCAGGCCGCTGAGGCCGCACTGAAACTTGTTCAAGATGGGATGACCCTTGGCCTTGGCACGGGGTCTACCGCGGCGCACTTTGTCGCTGGTCTTGGGGCAATGGTCCGCGATGGTTTAAATATCACCGGCATCCCTACTTCTGAGGGGGCGCGCGAATTGGCGCAAGCTGCTGGCGTGCCACTGACAACGCCGGATGAAACAACGCGTATTGATCTTGCCGTTGACGGTGCGGATGAAATAGATGGTGCGCTGCAATTAATCAAAGGCGGTGGCGGCGCACATTTACGCGAAAAAATTGTGGCGCGGCGCGCGGAAAAATTTGTGGTTATCGCTGATGCGTCGAAGTGCGTATCTCAGCTGGGGGCGTTTGCCTTGCCGGTGGAAATAACGCCAGCGCTCTGGGGGCTGACGGTATCTGAAATACGCGCTGCACTTGCGGAATGCGGGTATGAAAATGCGTGCATTTCCCTTCGGCGTTTGGCCGATGGGGGGGAGGTGTTGTCAGATAATGGCGGGTATATCATTGATTGCGCGTTAGATCGGATAGTCGACGCTGAACGGCTGGACCTCGCGCTGCGCAATATCGCAGGTGTGGTGGAGACGGGCTTGTTCCTGGGGATTACCGATCTAGCGTTTATCGCTGGTCCAGATGGCATCGTGCAGATGAAGCCATAATCTGTATCAAAGTCTGTCCGCCAGAATGCTAGAGGCCCCAAAGTATCAGTAGGGAAATGATGAATGAATGATGTGCAAGCGCCAACCCAACGCTCCCGCTATGAGGAGCTACAGTCGGTTATCAGTGAGTATGGCACGGCGGCGTTTCAAAATCTGATCAGGTGTCAAGGTCTTGCTGCGGCAATTGTTGACGGGTTTGCGGCATTTGAGGGGTGCGAACGGGCTGCGGTCAATGTGGTGCCACCTGATGGCGAGTTTGATCCCCATAGGGACTATGGCCACGATGCCTTCAGTTTTTCAAACCGACAAGTCGTGATTCTGGAACCAGTCCGATTTGGGATATCGCTTATTGTTGGAAATGTTGAGGATGCCGGGGCGCTATGGTTGCGGACGGCTTTGGCGATTGAGCTAACGGCCAACCATTTCGACGTGTTCGTTTCTGCACAGCCGAAGGTGAACATTCCACTGGAGTATGCCGATAAGCTCGACCCGATTTTTGCAGCGATCCATAAGGAGTTTGTGGAAACATTTGCGAGCGAAGTAAGAGAATTCAATGATGCTCGCTTCAAACACGGGATCGGATTTATTCCGGCACGACAGGACCCGTAATTCTACTTCACAAGGACAATGACATGACGAGTTATGATTATGATCTATTTACCATTGGTGCCGGGTCAGGGGGTGTCCGAGCGTCCCGTTTGGCGGCGAGCTATGGTGCTAAGGTAGGTGTTGCGGAGGAACATCGTGTTGGTGGTACATGCGTTATCCGCGGCTGCGTGCCCAAGAAATTTATGGTGTATGCTGCTGAATATGGACGCATGTTTCATGACGCCAAGGGGTATGGTTGGACGTCTGGCGAAAAATCTTTCAATTGGCGCACTCTAATCGACAATAAGGATGCTGAGATAGATCGGCTAAATGCCATCTATATCAGGAATTTGAAAAATTCTGGCGTTGACATTTTTCAGACGCGAGCGGTGGTAAAAGATCCCCATACGGTGCACCTGGTGGATGAAGGTCGGGACGTTACTGCAGCGCGCATATTGATTGCGACGGGCGGGGCACCCTGGGTTGATGAATCTATCGAAGGGCATGATCTGGGTGTGTCTTCAAATGAAGTATTTCATCTTGATGAAATGCCCAAGCGCGTCGTTGTCACCGGGGGAGGTTATATTGCCGTTGAATTTGCGTGTATTTTCAGAGGGCTAGGTGCCGATGTCAGTCTTGTATATCGCGGCAAAGACATTTTGCGGTATTTCGATCATGATATCTCTACCCATGTGCACGAAGAGTTAAAGCGCCAGGGGATCCAGGTCATTACCCAATCCGTCTTTACCAAGATCGAAGACACAGGCGAAGGCAATCGGCGCGTGCATCTGTCGGATGGTGCCAGCCTTGATTGTGATCTGGTGTTCTGGGCCGTTGGGCGTAAGCCGGCGACCCGTGGTCTTGGCCTTGAAGGCGCAGGTGTTGAGATGGCCAAGAACGGGGCGGTCAAAGTCGACAAATGGTCGAAGTCGTCCGTTGACAGCATATATGCTGTCGGCGACGTCACTGACCGTGTGAATCTGACACCTGTGGCCATTCGCGAAGGTGCAGCGTTCGCGGAAACAACCTACAATAATAACCCGCAGAATATGGATTATGCCTTCATTCCAAAGGCAGTGTTCTCCAATCCCCCTGTCGGGTCCGTTGGGTATGCTGAGCACGAGGCGCGGGAAAAATTCGGCGAGATCGACATTTACCGGACTGATTTCCGGCAGATGAAAAACATGCTGACGGGCGATGAGCAGCGCACCTTGATGAAAATCATTGTCGATGCAAAATCAGACAAAGTCGTTGGGGTACATATTGTTGGTGAACAATCGCCGGAGATGATCCAGTGCATTGCAATCGCGGTAAAGGCAGGTGTGACGAAGGCCGACTTCGATGCAACCTGCGCGCTTCATCCCACAGCATCGGAAGAGCTGGTGACGATGACGCAGAAATATATACCCGCCTAAACGGCGGGTACGCCCGTGTGGGGCAGCAAAAAGAGCTGCGTTGGGGTTTAATCCCGCAAAAGCTCGTTTATGCCAACCTTAGACCGGGTTTTCTCGTCAACGCGTTTGACGATAACAGCACAATAGAGGTGGGGGCCCCCTTTGGCAGAAGGTATTGATCCGGGTACCACAACGGCGTAAGGCGGTACCTCACCATACAGTGTTTCACCTGTTTCCCGGTCGATTATTTTGGTGGATGCCCCGAGGAAAACGCCCATAGACA
>SHAI01000021.1 GCA_004213235.1 Parvularculaceae bacterium | reverse complement strand
GCGCATGCCGTCTGGATCCGGCTCAATGACGATATTTGCCACCGCAGCATTGGTCCTGATATCGACGCCAACCTCCCGCGCAGCATTTAATAACGCCGCGACAAGGGCCGACGCTCCCCCTTTGGGAACAAGGTAATCGCCTTCGCCCGCACCGCTCATACGCAGCATCAATGGCAATACAGCGTTATTTGGGGAGCGCGGTGCCATCTTGTTGCCGATAAGCCCATCCCAGCAAAGCATGGCTTTCAATATCGGATTATCGAAATTTTCCGAGACAAGATCGCGCATCGGCAGCGCTAGAATACGAACAAGCTCGCCCATATCCTCAGCACCAAGAAGGCGCATTTTGAGACCCGCCTGCGCATAAACCAACGCGTCGCGTAAATCACCGCCAAGTCGCGGCATGTTCTTTTCCCAGAGCATTGAAAGCGTTTGCGCGTACTTCAGCAATTGTTGCCGGTATCGCGGGTACGTATCAGCGTCTTTCGCACCGACCCCTGAGATTTGATCTCCAAGAAGCGAAACATGCGCCCCATCAGCGCTGAGGCCAATCGTTGGCATTGGAGACAAGAAGGTCAGCCCGTGCCGGGTCAAATCCAGCTGCTTGACCACACTAGCAGAAAAATTATTTACGCTATGCACCGGAGAAGCTTTAAAGCCGGGCGAAAACTCTCGCGATGCAGCAAGCCCGCCGACCTCACTGGAAGCCTCAAGCAACAATACTCTTTTACCGCTTTTTGCCAGTAAACTCGCGCACACAAGCCCATTGTGACCGGCACCAATCACAATCGCATCGCATGAGTTCATTTGTTTACCCAAAATCCAACTGCAAAATTAAAACAACGGGTTAGACTTATAACGCCTCGCCGTCGTCCGCGCGGGTCCGTGCAGAAACAGAATTCTCTAGCATCTGTCGTCGATACACGGATGGTGTCATTCCGGTTTGCTTTTTAAACGCGCTGTAAAAGCCAGAGATCGTGTTAAAGCCTGAGTCAATCGCCAAATTGACAATGGACACAGACGCGTCGAGCACGGACATGCGCTCAATCGCGTAATTGATGCGATGCTGATTGACGTAATCATAAAAGCTGAACCCGATGACACGATTGATCACAAAGGAAACCTGATTTCGCTTTAAACCCAGTGCTGCAGAAACAGCCGCAAGATTGATACGCGGTTCCAGATAGGGGCGTTCATTTCGGAAATACTCATTTATTTTCAGTGAGATCGCCGCAAGCTGATCTTGTCGCAAACCTAGTTTGGAAATCTGGGCTTCGTGATCGTCACTATCGGGGGCTGCGGTTTCAGGTGACGGCGCAACATCATAATAATAAAATTCGTGTACGCTACTTATTTTCGATTCTTGCAAAACGATAAGTTCAACACCATGGAGCAGTAATTCGCCATGTTGGGATTCCTTACTAAACCGCTGCGTCCAGTTGAAAAATGCCGATCCCTTCTTGGGATATTTAATTGTATGAAACTGCAGCTTTCCTTCGCCCTCGATCTCAAATGTATCGACAAGGAATTGTTTCATATCACCAGTTCCGATGACGGTACCGGACGTCATGTCATGATATTGAAAAGACGGGGCGTGCATCGATAAAATCGCATCAATGTCTCCTGCAAGCCAATGCGCAAGATAGGCTTGAACGAGCTCATCAAATTTTTCTTCTGGTGCAAACACGTTCCCTCCAGCGCACCTAACCGGTGACTTCTTCTGTCTCATCAACCCGTCGACGGATATCCACCAAGCGGGAGAATTGCTCAACCAGTAACGGTGCTTCGTCAAGTGCTGCAACAATAGTAAGGACATAGGCCATGGCAGCAAACACATCGCCAGCTTTAATGCCCGGCTCCTGTGTCACAACAAGCAAAACCGCCATAACCGCACCAAAGATGATAAAATCCGCGATGGCCCAGGCAATTGCTTGCGCATCAGACAACATTATGCGCCAGCGCGCCAGGGCGGCGAAATGCTTCTTAACGCGGAAATGTGACCCATCCTCAATGGCACCAACTTCGCGTTCGTGGCGATTATTCAGCCTTTGGGTGAGCGCAAATGAGCGTTTTCCATACTTTCTGTAAATCAGGCCAACGGGCAGCAGGATAAGCAACATCGCGGCACCGGCTAAGACATTATAAACAAACAGCATCGCAACGCCGCCGACGAGCGTTATAAGAGCCGTCACCATTGCTGGTATCTCAAATTCAAAAAAATCTACCGCCTCGCGCGCCATAACCGATCGCGCGGCAATCTCGCTGGTGGCTTTCCCGGCATCGCGCTGGCGCAAAATCATACTACTGGCGACTTCGCTGTATATCATTGCAAAGAGGCGGGTATCATATAGCTGGCGCGCCGTTGCAGTGATTAATTGCAACCCCCAGATCGCCGCAAACAAGCTGAGGCTAACGATCCCTTCACCGGCGATCAGGCCGTTGATCGCCAGACCAATTGCGAAGGGATAAAGTAGTTCGAATATGTTTTCGAACAGCATCACGCTATAAGTTATTGAAATTCGCATCCTATAGGGTTTCACAACGCCAAAGAATGTCGCTGACTTCGTATCTTCAGACATAACGCCGCCTCCCGACCTCTCATCGCTAGTTCTTGTTGATTTAATTCTTGGCGATATGGTTATTGCGAATATAGCATCTCTTCGATGCAGCATATTGAATTTCTGCCCGCTGAGTATAGCTATTTGTTAGCGCGAACTGAGTTGGCAATCAAAACCACGAGCAGACAGCCAAATCATTTAGTGAAGCGGACAAGGCAAAGCGCTTAAGCGGGTTAAAGCAGCTTTCGTAACGGTTCCACACTAGAGGTTGAAAACACAAACCGCAGACATTTTTTACAATCTGTAAACAGATTTTAATTCGTGAACACTCTTTGCATATTTGCCAGCTTTCGCTTAAGCGAGGCACCTCACACGTGCTCAAGCGAAAAGATGGGCAGTCACTTTCCCCTGCCGACGAACTCTAATCTAAGGCAAAGTGAACTCTAATTTCTTTGTTCAACTTCGCCGCAGACGAACCACCGACAAACACATCAAAAACACCCGGCTCAAAGACAAAATCCCCACGGGCATTATAAAAACCCAGCTCCTTCTTGGTTAGCATGAAGGTTAGCGTGCTGCTTTCACCAGCGTCCAGGGTCAATTTTTGAAACCCTTTCAGCTCTCGCTCCGGCCGGCTAATGCTTGCGACCTGATCATGAACGTAGAGTTGAACCACTTCAGCCCCTGCCCGATCACCAACATTCTTTACCCGGACCGACACTTCAACGCCGTCATCGCGCTTGCGGGTGCGCAAGTTCGAATATTTAAACGCCGTATAGCTTAAACCATACCCAAACGGATAAAGCGGTGCATTTTCCTCGTCTGTATAATGTGCCCAGAAAACCGGTTGATTGGGGTCAGGGCGCCCGGTGTTGAGGAAGTTATAATAGATCGGCACCTGCCCGACTGAGCGCGGAAACGTCATTGGCAGTTTGCCACTTGGGTTGACCGCCCCCGTTAACACGTCCGTGATTGCATGACCCGCCTCATGCCCGAGATGCCATGCCTGAACAATCGCCGGCACATTTTCATCCGCCCATGTGAGCGTCAATGGCCGCCCGCTCATCACCACGAGAACAGTGTTCGGGTTGGCGTCATATACCAGTTCCAATAATTCCTGCTGAACGCCGGGAAATCCGATTTCAGCACGGCTGCGCCCCTCGCCAGACTGTAGCGCGTCCTCGCCCAAAACGATGACCACTTTGTCCGCGTTTTTCGCGGCAGTTACCGCTTCTTCAAACCCGCTTTTGTCAGTCACGTTAATGGCGATTTCTGAGCCGAATGTAGCCTCCCCGATCTCGAGCCTGGCCCCTCGCTCAAAATCGAAATCAATGCCAGCGGCTTCAAACCCTTCACGCACGGAGATGGCAGAATTTCGCACCGCACGGGCGCGCCAGTTGCCCAGCGGCGTATCCTTATCATCGGCAAGCGCGCCAATTAATGCGATGGACTCCGTTCCCGATAATGGCAGGAGTGAGCCTTCATTTTTGAGTAAAACGACAGAATCCTGGGCAATTTTCCGCGCCGCAGCGCGATGCTCAGCTGTAAACAACTGCGTTTCCTCTCGCACTGCATCAATGTAGCGATAGGGGTCCTCGAACAGTCCGAGGTCAAACTTTAAATTCAGCACACGTCGAACTGCGTCATCAAGAAGAGCTTCATTAATCACACCATCGCGCACCAGCGAGGGCAGTTTCGGCGCGTAAATAAAACTCTCCATATCCATGTCAGACCCACCCAATATCGCCAGGCGCGCCGCATCTCTTTCATCCTCTGCAAATCCGTGTTCGATCATTTCAATGCCTGATCCCCAATCAGACACGATCACACCGTCGAACCCCCACTCGCCCTTCAGCAAATCACGCTGGAGATATCTGTCGCCGGTGGCCGGCACGCCATTTAACGTATTAAACGAATTCATTACCGTGCGCGCATTCGCGCGCTCCAGACCAGCCCGGAAAGGCGGTAAGATGATATTGTGCAGGGTAATCGTACCAACATCGGCACGATTATATTCCTTGCCGGATTCGACAAAACCATACCCGGCAAAGTGCTTGAGGGTCGACGCGATGGTATCATGAGCGGACAGGTCTTCCCCCTGAAACCCGCGCACCCGCGCGACAGCAATTTCCGCACCAAGAAACGGGTCTTCGCCCGCGCCTTCCATTACCCGGCCCCATCGCGGTTCGCGCGAGACATCGATCATTGGCGCAAAAGTCCAGTTAATTCCCTGTGCAGAGGCTTCTATCGACGCAATCCGTGCACTGTGCTCTATTAAATCCAGATCCCAGCTCGCCGCTTCGGCAAGCGGGATTGGGAACATCGTTTTCTGACCATGAATGACGTCATAGGCAAAAACCATTGGAATACCGAGCCGTGATTCCTCAACTGCGATTTTCTGAAGGACCCGAACATTTTCGACGCCCACGACGTTTAACACTGATCCGACCACGCCGGATTTGATCAGTTTTCTTTTCTTTTTGTCGCGCGAACCAGAAGGTGCCGGGCCGGTAATATCGCCCGGATCGGAAAATTGAGTAAGCTGGCCCGCTTTCTCCTCCAGGGTCATCTCCGCGATAAGGGCATCGATTTTGGCGCGCCGCGTCAGCTCGCTTTGTTCATTCGCGTGCGCACCCGCGAGAAGCACACCAAAGCCCAGCACCAGAAGAAAAAAGGATTTCATCGTCATATCAAAGTCTCTTCTCATTCTCTCTTAACAATCATCAACACCGCGGCGCGCAATACGACATCATGCGAACGATCTTGCGCGCCTTATGTCACCGCCACGAATGCACTTTCTGCTTTTACATAAAGCGACAGATTGGCTTCTTCGGCCTTTCTCACAGCAAAAGCAGTGGGCGCAGAAATGGACGCAACCGCTTTAACCCCGCAGCGCACCGCCTTTTCCACAATTTCGTAGGAACAGCGACTCGAAATCAGAATGAAACCATTGGCGGTATTCACATCCTCGCGCCCTAAAGCACCAAGTAGCTTGTCCAGCGCATTATGGCGGCCAACGTCTTCGCGCACGGTGTGGATGTCACCGGTCGCATCCACCCAGGCCGCCCCATGCACCGATCGCGTCTCGGAGTGGAGCTTCTGATAACCAGGCAATGCCTCACATCCGCGCCATATCGCATCAAGGTCCAATGTATGCTTTTTCCGCGCGACCTGCGGTAAAGGTTCAAAGAAATGTTCGGCATTTTCCAAACCGCAAACACCACAGCCAGCGCGCCCGACAATGTTTCTCCGCCTTTGGCGTATGTCAAAACGCGCCAGTTTTTCATCGGTGATTTTGAAATGGAACTCCACACCCATGGGTGATCCGTGGATCTCAACGGAATGAATATCCGTAAGCTGATCCACAACACGCTCGGTCAGCGAGAAACCAATGGCAAAATCTTCAAGGCATAGCGGCGTTGCCAACATGACCGCATAATTCCGGCCATTATAAACAAATGCGCACGGAACTTCCTCCGGCACACGCCAATGGGCATCTCCAGCACGCACATCGCCAGCCGCCTTCGGGAAATTTCCAAAGCGTCGAAAGATCGTCACTTACTCTGCCGGCGTTTTCACACCGCCTTCCAGGATCTGGCGCATTTGTGTGCGCGCAACTTCATAATCTTCCTGCCACATTGCTTTGTGATTTGCCGGAGCGACCTCTACGGCAGTCACTTTATATTCCGGGCAACTGGTCGCCCAGTCCGAAAGCTCCGTTGTGACCACATTTGCACCGGTCTCCGGGTGATGAAACGTCGTATACACCACACCCGGCTGCATCCGCGCCGAAACGCGGGCATGGAGCGTAATCTCCCCTTTTCGCGATCGCACGGACACCCACTGACCATCACGCACACCCCGCATTTCTGCGTCCGCCGGGTGAATTTCTAAAACGTCTTCTTCGTGCCAGCCCTCATTCGCGGTTCTCCGGGTTTGCGCGCCGACATTATATTGTGACAAAATCCTGCCAGTTGTGAGGATCAACGGAAACTTCCTGTTTGTTCTTTCTTCCGTGGGCACATATTGCGTCACCATGAACATGCCCTTGCCCCGGACAAACGCCTCTTCGTGCATTATTGGCGTACCTTGCGGCGCTTGTGAATTGCACGGCCATTGAACTGAACCATGCTCATCGAGAAAGTCGAAAGAGACATTGGCGAATGATGGTGATAAGGCCGCAATCTCGTCCATGATGTCAGAGGCACTTTGATGACCCATGTCAAAACCGAGCGCGCGGGAGAGATCCTGAGTAACCTCCCACTCGGCCTTGCCTGTTTTTGACTGCATCACCGGCCGGACCCGATTAATCCGCCGTTCCGCATTGATGAACGTGCCGTCCTTCTCAAGAAAGGACGTGCCCGGTAAAAATACATGAGCAAAACGGGCCGTCTCGTTCAAAAACAGATCCTGCACAATCAAAATGTCGAGCGCTTTCAGCGCCGCTTCAACATGATGGGTATTGGGGTCTGATTGTGCGACATCCTCGCCCTGGATATACATGCCCCGATAGGTTCCCGCGCACGCTTCATCAAACATGTTCGGAATACGCAAACCCGGCTCACCATCCATTTGAACATTCCACGCCGCTTCAAATGTCGCCCGGACCGCGTCGTCCGTCACGGGTCGATAATCTGGCAATTCGTGCGGGAATGATCCCATATCACACGAACCTTGCACATTATTCTGACCACGAAGTGGATTCACACCAACGCCGCGCCGGCCAATATTGCCAGTCGCCATCGCCAGATTGGCCATGCCCATGACCATGGTCGACCCCTGGCTATGCTCCGTCACGCCAAGCCCGTAATATATCGCCGCATTGCCACCCGCAGCGTAAAGGCGTGCAGCAGCGCGAATATCTGCGGCATTGACGCCGCAAATTTCGGCTACGGCTTCCGGTGAGTTTTCATCAGCCAGCACAAAATTCAGCCACTCTTTGAATGAGGGTGAATCACAGCGCGCCTTTATGAAGGCCTCGTCTAATAAGCCCTCCTTCGCTGCGACATGGGCAAAGGCATTTATGAGCGCAACATTCGTTCCGGGTTTCAGCGGAATATGATGCGCCGCTTCGACATGCGGCGAGCGGACCAGGTCTATCTTACGCGGGTCAGCAACAATCAGCTTGGCACCCTGGCGCAGGCGGCGCTTCATCTGCGAGGCAAACACCGGATGGGCATCGGTTGGGTTGGCCCCGATTACAAAAACGACATCAGCTTCCTCAACGCTGTCAAAATCCTGCGTCCCAGCTGACGTGCCATAGGTTTGCTTCAAACCATAACCAGTTGGCGAATGACACACCCGCGCGCAGGTATCGATATTATTGTTACCAAACGCCGTACGCACCATTTTCTGCACTAGCCAAACCTCTTCAGCGGTGCACCGGGAGGATGTGATCGCGCCAATAGATTTCCGACCATAGGTGTTTTGCGTCTCTTTCAGGCGGCGCGCGGCGAAGCCGATAGCCTCTTCCCAGGGAACAACACGCCATGGATCCGTAATCTTTTCACGGATCATGGGTTCGGTGATACGGTCTTTATGGGTTGCATAGCCAAAGGCAAAACGCCCTTTAACACAGGAATGGCCATGATTGGCGCCACCATCCTTATAGGGCACCATACGGATCACCTGATCGCCCTTCAGTTCGGCCTTGAACGAGCAGCCAACGCCGCAATAGGCACATGTCGTCAAGACTGTCCGGTCGGGCACGCCATGTTCAACAACCGATTTTTCCTGCAAGCTCGCCGTCGGACATGCCTGAACACACGCGCCGCAAGACACGCACTCTGACTCGAAAAAGTTTTCGCCCGCAATGGCGATTTCAGAATCAAACCCGCGCCCCTCTACCGTCAGCGCCAGTGTCCCCTGAATCTCATCACATGCCCGCACGCAGCGTGAACAAGTTATGCATTTTGATGGGTCAAAGTCGAAATAGGGGTTACTTTCATCTTTTTCTGCATCAAGATGATTTTCCCCGTCATATCCATAACGCACATCGCGCAGCCCGACCGCACCGGCAGTGTCCTGCAGCTCGCAATCACCATTATCAGAACACGTCAGACAGTCGAGCGGATGATCGGAGATATAAAGCTCCATCACGCCGCGCCGCAATCGGGCAAGACGGTCTGTTTGTGTTTTGATTTTCATCCCGTCCCGGACAGGTGTCGTGCAGGAGGCAGGCGTGCCTTTTTGTCCATCAATTTCAACGAGACACAAGCGGCAGGAACCAAACGCTTCAAGGCTGTCTGTGGCGCATAGCTTCGGGATTGAGACGCCCAGGGACGCCGCAGCGCGCATCACGCTTGAACCCTCTTCTATTTCGACTTCAAACCCATCGATCTCTACCGAGACCTTCTTATCCGATTTCGGCTTTGGCGTGCCATAATCTTTTTCCTTATAGATCGCCATCAATTCCTCCTTCATCGGCCGCCATTATTCGGCCGCATCGCGCTTTGCCGCAGGCGGGACAAAATCTTCCGGGAAATGCTTGATCGCGCTTTGAACCGGGATAGGCGTCATTCCCCCCATAGCACAAAGCGATCCGTCGACCATGACCTCGCAAAGATCTTCTATCAATTCGCGCTGTGCCGCGGGATCATCGCCTGCCCGCCAACGGTCCATAACCTCTACGCCGCGCACAGCACCAATGCGGCATGGCGTACATTTACCGCAGGACTCCTCCGCACAGAACTCAAATGCGTATCGCGCCTGTTCCAGTAAATCGACATCGTCCCCGAAAACAACGATCCCGCCGTGCCCTACACCAGCGCCCGCCGCGAGCATTTTTTCATAGTCCATGGGTAAATCAAACAGTTTTGGCGGCAAATAGGCCCCTAATGGCCCGCCTATCTGGACCGCACGCACGCCGCTTCCGACGCGCACGCCACCACCGATATCATTGACCAGTTCGCCTAAAGTGACTCCAAACCCGGCCTCAAAAAGCCCGCCATACTTGACGTTGCCCGCAAGCTGAAATGGCATTGTACCGGTGGACTTACCAACACCGACATTCCGGTACGCAGCCGCACCCATCTGTAATATTCCCGGGACAGAGCATAATGAAATGACATTATGGACCAGCGTCGGCTTGCCAAATAATCCTTCCAGTGCAGGGATCGGGGGCTTTGCGCGCACTTCACCGCGCTTTCCTTCAAGGCTGTTTAACAGTGACGTTTCTTCCCCGCAGATATATGCGCCCGCCCCGATAAACACTTCTACGTCGAAACGCTTGCCAGATCCCTTTACGTCAGCACCCAGCATGCCGTGATCATAAGCAGTTGCAATCGCGCGCGATAAGATCTCCGCCGCGATTGGATATTCAGACCGCAGATAAATGAACCCGGTTGTAGCTCCGGTCGCAAGCCCGGCAATAATCATGCCTTCAAGCAATAAAAATGGATCACCTTCCATGATCATGCGGTCGGCAAAAGTACCACTGTCACCCTCATCCGCATTGACGACGATATATTTTTGATCGTCTACGGCGTCCGCAACCGTTTTCCATTTTATGCCGGCAGGAAACCCGGCGCCGCCGCGCCCACGCAATCCCGAGTTTAAAACAATGTCGCAGATCTCCTGCGGCGTTTTCGTCAGGGCACACGCCAAGCCCTCATAACCGCCATGATCGACATATTGGTGATGACTCACCGGGTCAATCACGCCGCACCGGGAAAAAATCAACCGCTGCTGCCGGGCGAAAAAGGGGACCTCCTCGACCGGGCCGATCGCATTGGGGAGATCAAGCTTACCCGATACCACCGCCCGCAGAATGGAAGCCGCATCATCAGGATTGACCGGACCGATGCCATGGCGAACACCTTCGCATTCAAATTCCAGCAGAGGCTCCAACCAATGCATGCCACGTGAGCCGGTACGTACAATCTCTACACGGACACCATCCGCTGCTGCAGCTGTCGTCATCGCCTGCGCCACCTCATCGGCACCAAGACTGATTGCCGCTGAGTCACAGGGAAGAAAGAACCTAACTGGTTGCTGGCTCATCGCGTCTTCTCTCCCGCCGCGGCAAGACATGTTTTGATACGCTCCAGATTTGCACGCCCGACCAACCGGTCGCCCACTAACGCCGCGGGCGCAACGGAACATAGTCCCAGACAGTAGACCGGCCGATAATCGATCGCGCAGGCGGCTTGATCAACATCGCCGGATGTTCCACCGCCAAAAGCAGAAATATCAGCTTCAGAATACGCCGCTTTTAGCTCGCGCTCCACCTGACGGCCGCCGGCTGCCTGGCATGCTTCCGCAACGCACAATCTGACCGTGGGCCCCGTGGGGGGCGTACGCCTAAAATCCGCGTAAAAGCTGATAACGCCTTTGATCTCCGCACGGGAAAGATTAAAAACCTCAGCGGCAATCTCTTCGGTTTCGGGGGGCAAATGACCGAGCGCGTCATTGACGGCCCGCAGGCTTGAAAGCAGACCGCCTGTCGCCCCGACATAAGGTGCAAGCAAGTCTTTTATCGACGGGTTAGCACTTTCCATTGCGATCGCTTCCGGTTTCCATTGCACAGCAACCGCCCTAACTCACAAGCGGACGGGCAATGCTAACCCGGATGAACAGCCACGTTAAGGGGCCGAACAATAACTCTAGCGTTCAGATCACGCGGAACTCAGTCTGAAGGCCGTCGCGTGAATTCGGCCCAACCCATAAATGGAAGGTGCCGGGCTCAACACGGAAAGCCTTGGAGCGGCCAAAGAACGCCAATTGATCGGTATGCAATTGGAAAACGATGTCTTTTGATTCCCCAGCCTGTAAATGGACTTTGCGGAAATCCTTCAGCTCCTTGACCGGGCGGGTCACGCTTCCAACAAGGTCACGCACATATAATTGTACCGTCTCATATGCTGTACACGTGCCGTTATTCGACACCGTTACCCTGACATCCAGCACACCCCCCACTGGAAGCGCGTCTCGGCTAATTTGAAGGTTCTCATAGGCGAATTCACTATAACTCAATCCGTATCCGAACGGAAACTGAGGTTCGAATCCAGCATCGAGATGAAACGCCGTCATACCGAAAGACGTCTGCCGCGCGCCGACTGCAATATCGTCAATGTGGACGACCGTGTCGCGACACGCCGGACGGCCAGTGTTTTTATGATTATAATAAATCGGAATTTGGCCAACAACCTTGGGGAAGCTTACCGGAAGGCGGCCAGATGGCGACACGACACCAAACAAGAGATCACTTATTGCCGGTCCCGCCATTACCCCTGGATGCCAGGCAAAGAGAACAGCATCAGCCTCCTCCAGGATATCACCAATGGTTAAGGGCCGCCCCGCCAAAACCACAACAATAAGCGGCTTGCCGGCTTTCTTCAGCTCACGGATGAGCGCCGCCTGATTGCCAGGCAGATTAATGTCAGCGCGGCTATGCGCTTCGCCTGACAAAATCGACTCTTCGCCGAGGAAGGCGATAATGGCATCACACGACGAAGCCGCGTCTAACGCTGCTGCAAAACCGTCTTCGGTCTTGCTGCGCGTCGATTGCATAGCAGGGGCAAACCGAACCTCGATGTCGTCACCGACATAATCCTTGATCGCGTTAAGCGGCGTTACGCTACGCGCTTCATCGCCATCGAATATCCACGTGCCGAGCTGTTCATATGGTTGATCCGCCATCGGACCGATTACCGCCAGCGATTTAAGCGCATCGCGCGATAGCGGCAATGCATTGGCTCTATTTTGGGCATTGGCTCTATTCTGGGCATTGGCTCTATTCTGGAGGAGCACAACGCTTTCCAGCGCCGCCTCTTTCGCCAATTTCATCTTATCGGCATGAGACGTGACATTGGTTGCCTTTTCAGCGCGGTCCACGCTCTCAAACAATCCAAGGGAGAGTTTGATTTGCAATATGTTTTCCACCATTGAATCGACCGCTGAAAGATCGATCACACCAGATTCGACGAGGGACCCCAGATTTTCGGCATAGGCGTCGCCGGCCATCTCCATATCGATACCAGCCATGGCAGCGAGTTGCGCCGCTTCACGGTAATCCTCCGCAATCCCATGGGTCTTAAGCTGCCGAATGGAGTCCCAATCGCTCACCACAAACCCCTCAAAGCCCCATTCATCACGCAAGATATCGCGCATCAGAAATTCATTTGCCGAGGCAGGAACACCGTCCAAGTCCCCGAAAGAGCTCATGAACGTTGCAACACCAGCATCGAGCGCTGCCTTGAAAGGCGGCAGATAGATGTTGCGCAGTTCATTTTCGGGAATATTCGTCGTGTCGTAGTCGCGGCCCGCTTCAGATGTGCCATAGCCAGCAAAATGCTTAGCACACGCGGCGATTGAAAACGCACCGTCGAGGCGTTCACCCTGCAAGCCCTTGATCATCGCGGCCCCGAGAACACTGGTCAAAACCGGGTCCTCGCCAAAACTCTCCGCAATACGCCCCCAGCGCGCATCGCGCGAGATATCAATCATCGGCGCGAACGTCCAATTCACACCATGTTGCGCAGCTTCCTCTGCTGCAACCCGGGCGCACTCCTCAACCAGAACCGGATTCCAGCTCGCCGCTTGCCCGAGGGGGATCGGCATTATCGTATGAAAGCCGTGGATGACGTCCCGGCCAATAAGGAGCGGAATGCCAAGCCGGCTTTCCTCAACAGCGATCCGCTGCAGCTCACGAACCTTGCCCGGGTCAGCCTGGTTAATGACAGATCCAACACGGCCAGTGCGAATGGTCTCTTCCAGGTCAGGCGCGGAGGCATCCAGTTGCTGAAGCTGCCCTATCTTCTCTTCAAGCGTCATGCGCCCGATCAGATCGCGAATTGACACCTGTCCTTGCGGCGCTTTGGCATCATCGTGCAATTTGACCTCCAATACTTCGCTCATAACTCTTCTGTACCCAAAATATCTAACTGAAACCTATGCAGCCGTTGGCGAGGCCCCGCGAATGGCTTCCAGCTCCTCGCGGATCTCCATTGCACGCTTTTGCGAAATACTAAAGGTTGCAACTGCCCAAATCGCAAACCCCGATGCAATTGCCGGAATGGTAGCGTCAAACAATCTCAGCAAGAAGATGGTTTGTTCCGACTGCGCACCATCCAGTTCAACGTCAAAGCCGGTCGCATTGAGCAGGAACCCGCCACCGGCGAGTGCGACAGCCATGCCAAGCTTGACCACCCACCAATAGATTGATCCATACATGCCTTCGCGTCGCTCGCCGGTCTTCAGTTCATCATAATCGACCACGTCCGCCATCATGGACGGCATAAGGGTAAATAATCCGCCGAGACCGAACGCGATGAGCGGCGCAGGGATGAGCGTCAGCCACGGCGCATCTGGCGTATAACAGAACCATTTCGACGCATAACCAATCATCGACAAAAGGGTCGCCACGGCGAAGGCGCGGCGCTTGCCGATCTGAGTGCTGAGCCAGGTGACAAACGCAATTACAGCAAAGGTCGAGAGTGTCGACAGTGTGCCAATGTAACCGGCATATTGCGCACCAAGTTCTTTATCGCCCTCAAAGACGTAATAAATGACCACATAAACCTGAAACGACGATATTAGAATGAACCCGTTGAAGACCAGGAACGTCGCGATACAGAGTTTCAGGAATGGAACAAAACTCAGCGCAGCCCCGAAACCTTTAAAGAAATCCGCAAGGCGACTGGCCAATACGACCATCGCCGGCTCTTTGTGGACAGGCGTCTTAGCCGCTAGCGTATTGGCCTCAACCAATTTGTGGTCCTGAAGGCGCTCGCGCAGGAAGATCGCCGGTAATACGCCGACGCTTATGACAAAGACGCCGATCATAATGGACACCCCGGCAGCGCCATCGACCATATTATCGAACAGCGCATCGTGTTGCATTACGACGAGGAGCCATGGCGGCACGAAATACGCCAATTGGCCTATGAAGTTCTGCACCCCCATGAGCCGCGTACGCTCATGATAATCCGGTGTCATTTCGTACCCTATAGCAACCCAGGGCGTCGCAAACACTGTATACGCCAGATAAAAGAGCAAAGAGCCGATCAGAAAGTACCAGTAATAAAAGCTTTCGCTCTTCCCGTCAGGAAGTTGCCACAACAGTATAAATATGATCCCGACCGCGATGGCACCGACAAACATGTAGGGGCGACGCCGCCCCCATCTGGTTTTGGTGTTATCGGATATGTACCCCATGATCGGATCGGTTAACGCGTCCATTAATCGCGGGATCGCGCCTAACAACCCAACCAGGGCCGGATTCATCCCAAGCCCAAGATTAAGCACAATCATCATGGCACCGATGGACCCAGCCAGCAGATTATTGACGAATGCACCTGCACCATAAAGCAGCATGTGCGTTATAGGTACGCGGTCTTCGGGCGCGGTCCTGTGCGGCTGCGCTCCCATAATCAAAACGTCCCACGGGTATTCTGTGCGGCACCATTCTGTCCGGCAACATCCTTAAGCTGGTAAACACGCGCCCAATCCACATACATGGATTTCGGAAACCCTTCCGTACTGATACCTTTTTCATTCTTGTCGGCTGCCAAATGCCCACCAACAGCAAAATTCAAGATCAGGAAGAATTCATGATCAAACGGCGCATGTTTGCTCTTGCGGCCCTCCCTCGTGGACGACCGCCAATCACGTGATGTCAGGGTCGAGTATTTCTCACCGTCGACAAACCAGGAAATTTCCCCTTCCTTCCACTCGACCGCGAATACGTGGAAACCATCTTCAGTTGGCTTCAGATGGGTTTCCCCCCCCTTGTAGAAATTTTTCGGCCACTCACCACCAAAGTGGAGGGTCCCGAAGATCCGGTCTTCTTTACCGTCCTTACACTTGCGACACTTCGCCCCGAGATTTACCGCCTCAAGAATGTCGATCTCGCCGGACGCGGCCCACGCGCCGTATTTTTCATCCGCCGGAAGCATCCAGATTGCTGGCCACGTTCCTTGACCTTCGGGAAGTTTCGCACGCACTTCGAAACGTCCATATTTCCAGGCATGCTTTCCTTTTGTGGAGAGTTTCGCCGAGGAAAACGGCTGCACTTTCAACGCTTCTGCATCTTCTTTGGTTTTGCGCAACTGACTGGGAAGCGCCGAGCCACGCATCCATTCCTGAATTGCCGTGATCTTTAAAACGCCGTCTTCAACACGCGCGTTCTCGGGGCGATCGGTGTAACATTGTCTCTCATCATTACCGCCGCCCCAGCAATCAACGTCGAAGACCCAGTTATCAGAATCAATCGCCTCATTGTTGAATTCATCGGACCAGACCAGCTCCCATTCCTCACCGAGGTGGGCTGGCGTTGATGCCACCATTGCTGTTTCGTCGAGCGACGCGCTATAGGCTGCGGTTGCCGGAAATGACAAAACAAACGCGGAAAAAACCGCCTTGAACCGGAAAGACATGAGATTTGGCATCGATTTTCCTCCACAAAGCATTTTCGTCCGGCTTCTAGCGGCGGATCAAAAAAAGACAACCTTGTCATTTGTGACCTGAACTGTCGCACTGTCAATCTTTGCATGATAGAAAATGATGGTTTTGGTGTCGCATGCGACTGAAGCAGGTCTAACCGAATTTTCATTTCTTAAGACGCAGAAAGATATTAAGGCGTAATCGAATTTATGGCCACAATTATTGACGTAGCAAAACAAGCCGGCGTATCGATCAAGACGGTATCGCGGGTCATGAACAATCAGGCGAATGTCCGGGACAGCACCCGGCGGCGTGTTCGCGATGCAATGGCCAGCCTCAATTACAGCCCAAGCGATGCAGCACGGCAGATGCGGCTTGGTAAATCCACCGCCATCGGCATGCTTTATAGTGATCCCGGAAGCAGCTATCAGTCTCGCCTGAACCAATCGATGATCCAGGCCTGTTCAGATGCAGGGCGATATCTCGTGGTCGGCTTGTTTAACGAAGACGATGATGACTGGGTGGGACAGCTACAAGCTTTCCTGGCGCGAACTAAAGTCGACAGCATGGTTCTTGTGCCACCTATGTGCGATTCAGAGAACCTGAAGGCGTGCCTGAACGACGCCAGCGTAAAGTATGTCTTGCTTTCTCCGTCAAGTCCGACGCCTGGGGTTTCAGCTGTCACGATGGATGATCGTAAGGCCGCACGGGAAATGACCGAGCACCTGCTAGACTATGGGCACGAAAGGATTGCCCATATCGCGGGGCACCCAGACCATGTTGCATCATTCTTGCGCCGCCAGGGATTTGAAGATGCATTTACCGAACGCGGCATGCCGGGCCCCGATTCATCACAAGTTGCCAGCGGCAATTTTGATTTCCGCTGCGCCCTGTCTGCTGCCGAGAAACTGTTGACATCACCAAACCCACCAACCGCAATCTTTGCGGCAAGTGACGATATGGCGGCTGCAGTTTACATGGCTGCTGGAAAACTCGGCTTATCAATACCTGAAGACATATCGATAACCGGGTTTGATGACGTCCCCATCGCACAAACAATCTGGCCGGCCCTCACCACGGTCGCCCAACCCTTAGACAATATGGCAAAAGATGCGGTTCGGGTTCTAAGCAATAGTTTGGCACCGACAACAAAAGACGCAAACTCGAATTTTCTTGTTGCGCCGCACAAAATCATTACCCGCGAATCATGCGGTGTTCCCTCTGCGAATCGACGTGGTTGAACATCCCTGGCCTCGCACGAAATTAATTATTTGAACTGCGTCAAATAACGACATTGCCAGACGCCTCGGACGTAATCCAAAGCTTTTTTCTTATCGTAATAACTCAGCGACCCGCCCTACTAATGCTGCACCGCAACACACTATTTTCGTGGGTTTTCGGTTGACAAGAGGCGTAATTGGGCAAAATATTCAATAGTTATGACAAGCTTGTCATCGGGAGGGAAAAATGATCAAGCAACGTGTCTTATTAGCAGCTTTATGCGCGTCAACGGCCATTCCACATTTCGCTGTGGCGCAGGAAAACGACGAAGACGACTCATTCGCGGATGAGATCATCGTGACGGTCGAACGTCGCGAACAATCCTTGCAGGATTATGCGGGTACCGCCGCGACAGTAAGTGGCGACGAACTGAAAGCGCTCGGCAT
>SHAI01000020.1 GCA_004213235.1 Parvularculaceae bacterium | reverse complement strand
GTGCGCGCAAACTCGGCATGGAATTTCAGATGACGCGCCTCACCGTGGACAGGAACCGCATATTCTGCCTGCGCCCACTCATACATACGGCGCACTTCGTCCTGATTGGGGTGTCCGGATACGTGAATGTCGGCATCTTTTTCAGTAATGACCCGTGCCCCCAACTCCACCAGGCTGTTTTGCAGATCGAAGATCTCCCGTTCATTTCCAGGGATGATTTTCGACGAAAAAATCACCGTATCGCCGTCATTTAGCGTGACGTCGGGATGATCGTCGCGGGCAATTCGGGCAAGGGCGGCACGCGGTTCGCCCTGGCTGCCTGTGCATAGATAAAGGACATGCTCGCGCGGGATAAAACCTGCCTCGCGAGGGTCCACGAAGCCAATGTCAGCGGGCAGAAGATCAACCGCCTGCGCGGCTGCAACGATCCGCAACATGGAACGGCCCATAAGGCAAACACTTCTGTCCGCCGCCGCCGCCGCGCGGCAAATTGATACCACGCGCGAGACGTTTGACGCGAACGTCGCGACAAACACCCGGCCGGTTTGCGCACCAATCAGCTCAGTTAAATTATCCTTTACCCCCTGTTCCGACCCACTCTCGCCCGGCGAAAGAATGTTGGTGGAATCGCAAATAATTGCCTTCACCCCTTCACGGCCAAACGCGGCTAACGCATCTTCGTCAGCAACCGGCCCCAAGGTTGGGGACGGGTCAAGTTTCCAATCCCCCGTGTGCAGAATATTCCCCAGACGCGTTCGAATCGCGATCGCGCTTGGTTCTGGAATAGAGTGCGTCAGCGTCACATATTCCAGATCAAAAGGGCCAACCTCCACGCGTGCGCCCATTTTGATCACGCGGAAGTCAATATCTATATCCGCTTCTTTCAGTTTTCCTTCAACGAGCTGTGCGGTAAAGGGCGTTGCATAAACCGGGCAGCCAAGATCGGCGGCAAGATGTGCAACCGCGCCGATATGGTCCTCGTGCCCATGGGTCAAAAACAGCGCAAGTAAATTTTCCTTCTGTTCCAGGATATAACTTGGATCCGGCGTTATGACATCAATGCCTGGCGTGCGGTAATCAGCAAACGTCACACCGCAATCGATCATGATCCACTGGCGCGACGCGGCTGGACCGAACCCGTAAAGGTTCATGTTCATGCCGATTTCACCAGAGCCACCGAGGGGCAGAAAAACCAATTCGTCTACAGACATATTACGCAACTGCCCCTGCTTTCACCCGGCGATGAATCTCAAGAAGACCCTTGATCGTCAAATCAACGTCAAAGTGGTCTATCTGTTTCGTTGCCCCCTCAAACAGTGACGCAACACCGCCCGTTGCCACTACTTTTAACGGCACGGGGTATTCTTGCTTGATACGCGCAATTACGCCTTCAATCAGGCCGACATAGCCCCAGAAGACCCCCGATTGCATGGCACCGACGGTATCTTTGCCGATGACGTTTTCCGGTTGCTCAATGGCAATCCGCGGCAATTGTGCGGCCGCTTCATGGAGCGCCTGCATCGAAAGGTTGATACCCGGCGCGATCACCCCGCCTTCAAACGCCCCGTCGCCGCCAACAATATCAAAATTCGTCGCCGTGCCGCTATCAACAATTACCAGATGTCCGCCATAGGCTTTAAACGCGCCGACGGTATTCACCAGCCGGTCCGCACCGGCTTCCGTTGGTTTCGAGATACGAACCTCTACCCCCGGAATGGTGGCAGCGCTCACCACGAAAGGTTCAATATCAAAATAGCGCCGCGCCAGATTTCGCAAATGGAAAAGAGATTGCGGGACGACATTGGAAATAATGCAATCGGTGATATCGGCCAGCTGGAAACCGGACAGGTCCATCAGCTGCGACAGCCAAACCGCATATTCATCAGCAGTACGGGTACTGGAGGTTGATGTCCGCCAGCGCGCCAGCATCTCTTCCCCGTCGAACAAAGCGATCGCGGAATTTGTGTTGCCAACATCGATAGCCAACAGCATAGCGCTCTCCCAAACAATCAGGCATCTGGTGCATTGAAACGTAAAGACCCGGCGCGCGCCATGACGATGCGTCCACCATCGTTGAGACACAATGCGCCATCTGTCGCAAGCCCCTCAATTACCCCCGAAATGGTGGGGCCTGCATCAACTACCCAACCCATCCGTCCAAGGCCATATGCCCGCTCAGTCCACGCCGCAGCGATTGGCGCAAATCCATCCCGCCGCCATTCAGCAAGCCAGCGGTCAAACCTGCCTTCAACGATGTCTAGCACATCTTCCGGCGTCGGAAGCGGGCCTGGCAAGAAATTCGCCAGCCGTGTGGTCTTCCGGTCCGCCAGACATGGTGCCACCGCAATATTAAGCCCGACGCCAAGAGCGACATATTGCCGGCCGGATGCCCGCGCGATCAATTCTGGCAGGAGCCCGCAGATTTTTGCATCGTCAATATAAACATCGTTCGGCCATTTCAGTTGCGGTGTGCTCGTCTGGGCCAGTGCTTCAATCGCCTCAGCAATGGCAATCGCAGCAACAAAGGAAAGCTCCGAGGCCGGTGGATCAGCTGGCAACAAAGGAAATAGCCGCGTTGCATGCAAATTGCCGCGGGTACTTTCCCAGCCATCGCCGCGCCGCCCATAGCCGGCTGTTTGCTGCCGCGCGAGGATCCAGCAAGGCACCACCTGCCCGCTTTCCGCCCGGCGCTTTGCCTCAAGGCTGGTTGAATCGAGACTGTCGAAGATTTCGACAGGGACCGTCAAATGTGCATACCCTTAAAACAATGCCATTGCGGCATTGTCCGCCGCCGATTTCAACGGTCCG
Source organism: Parvularculaceae bacterium (assembly GCA_004213235.1). Taxonomy (GTDB): domain Bacteria; phylum Pseudomonadota; class Alphaproteobacteria; order Caulobacterales; family Parvularculaceae; genus MED-G105. The sequence continues at coordinate 14,983 of SHAI01000020.1, read as the reverse complement.
ATCAGGAACCAGAACCCAGGGATCATCAGCAACGCCGCCACTATCGCGGTGAACCCGAGATGAGCCGCCCCGCCACGCTCAAACGCTGCGGCCGGCTCGTCAAACCACATGACCCAGATCACGCGCAAATAGTAGAATGCCGCAACCGCACTCATCAGCACCCCGATGACAGCCAACCAGATCATCCCCGCCTCGACAGCAGCACCGAAGACAAAGAATTTCCCGAAGAACCCGCCAGTAGGCGGCACGCCCGCAAGGGAGAAGAACAATATGGTAATGATCAGGGCAAGTGATTTGTCCGTGTCACTCAAGCCAGCAAGGTCGGCAATGGCTTCGCTATTGCCGCCGCGGCGACGCATCAGCAAGATGCACGCAAATACACCGACCGTCATTACCACGTAAATCGACATGTAAATCAAAACAGCGCTGACGCCCGCCGGTCCGCCAACGGCTAATCCGGCAAGGGCAAATCCCATATGCCCAATCGATGAATACGCCATGAGCCGCTTGATGTTTGTCTGTACGATTGCAGAAAAGGAACCAACGGCCATGGAAGCCACGGCAAGCATGGCAATGACGGGGCGCCAGTCGTCAATCGCTTCGGGAAAGGCACCGACCAAAGCGCGCGCAAACAGGGCCATGGCCGCAAATTTGGGCGCAGCGGCGAAAAAAGCCGTCACTGGCGTGGGGGCGCCCTCATAAACGTCCGGCGTCCACATGTGGAATGGTGCGGCTGAAACTTTGAACGCGATCCCGCAAATCAAAAACACCAACCCGATGATCAAACCAGGTCCAGCACCGTCAGCTGTTGCCACTTTAGCAATTGCATCGAAAGAAGTAGACCCGGCGAAACCGTAAACCAAGGACGCGCCATATAATAACAGTCCGGACGACAATGCGCCGAGCACGAAGTATTTCAGCCCCGCCTCGGTTGAGCGCCGACTATCGCGGTTGAACGCTGCCAGGATATACAAAGCAAGGCTCTGCGTTTCGATGGACATATAAAGCGCAATGAGGTCATTGGCAGACACCATCAGTGCCATGCCAACTGCTGCGAACAGAATGAGTATCGGGTATTCGAAACGGGAGAGCTGGTCGGCGGATAAATACTTGTCCGACATCATGATCGCAAAAGCCGCAGCTGCGAAGATCACAATCTTGGAAAAACTCGAAAAAGCGTCAATTTTGAACGCGCCAGCAAAAACGGTTGTATCCTGACCATAGGACGCCGCAACCAGTAACGTCGCCGCCAGCAATACGCCTATTGCGGCAACACTCACCGTTGGTCCGGCGTTCTTCTCGTTGAAGACGCCATATATTAACAGCACCATACCGCCACAGATCAGCGCTAATTCCGGAATGAACTGGGAAAGTCCGCCGAGTACGTCCATTTACGCCCCGCCCGCCGAGAGCAACCCGGCATTAAAATTATTCATGAGAAGATCGACCGACGGCGAAAAAACAGCCATCGCCGGATGAGGGTAAACGCCAAGATACAGGGCAAAAAGCATCAATATCCCGAGCAATGCCAATTCTCGGTTATTAACGTCCGCTATGGTCATCAGCGGCTCTTTTGTTAGTTCGCCATACATTACCTGGCGGAACAGGCGCAGTGCATAGGCAGCGGAAAGAATGACCCCGAAAGCGGCGAAGAACGCAACCCAGGCATTGACCTTGAAAGCACCGGCCATGGTGAGAAATTCACCAACAAATCCGGAGATGCCCGGCAGGCCCACATTGCCCATGGTAAAGAACAAAAACAGGAAGGCATAAGCCGGCATCCGATGCACCAGCCCGCCATAAGCGGCAATCTCACGGGTATGCATTCGATCGTAAACGACCCCGACACATAAAAAGAGTGCGCCGGAAATAAACCCGTGGGAGATCATCTGAAACAGCGCCCCTTCGATGCCCTGCTTGGTGCCCGTGAAAATTCCCATGGTGACAAAGCCCATGTGCGCCACCGATGAGTAGGCAATGAGCTTTTTCATATCCTCCTGAGCCAATGCGACCAGGGAGGTGTAAATGATTGCCACGACCGATAGCGCAAAGACAACCGGCGCAAAATCAGCGCTCGCCAAGGGGAACATGGGCAGGGAGAACCGCAAAAATCCGTACCCACCCATTTTCAACAGGATTGCCGCCAGAATTACAGAGCCCGCCGTTGGCGCTTGCACGTGGGCATCTGGCAACCAGGTGTGCACCGGCCACATTGGCATTTTCACGGCGAAGGAAGCAAAAAACGCCCACCACAGCCATGTTTGCGCCCCGGCCGGGAAGTTTGTCTGCTGCAGCGTTGGCACATCGGTCGTGCCGGTCTGCGCATACATCCACAAAATCGCCACCAGCATCAAAACCGAACCGATAAAGGTATACAGAAAGAATTTTATGGCGGCGTAGACTCGGCTCGACATGCGATAGCCAGCGAATTCCTTCACGCCCTTGGAGCCCCAAACGCCGATGATCAAGAACATCGGGATGAGACTGCCTTCAAAAAACAGGTAGAAAACAACCAGGTCGAGAGCACAGAAAACCCCCAGAACCAATGTCTCCATGACCAGAAACGCAATCATGTAATCTGACACGCGATCCTTGATCGAGGTCCATGACGCAATGACACAAATCGGGAAGAAGAACGTCGTCAACAGGACGAACAGGACGGAAATGCCGTCTACGCCCATTTTATAATTAATACCGCCGAGCCAGGCAGCTTCTTCCACCAATTGGTACCCACCTATCGAAGGATCGTACCCCGATAAATAGACAAAGACAGAAACGATAAAGACGCCAACGGTGAACAATAACGCTACCCGACGGGCACTATTATCAACATCGCGCTGGGTGTCCGGCGCAATGGCACCATTGGCATCGCGCTTGGCCATGGACCGGCCGAACATGATCAATAAAGCACCAAGCAGAGGTGCGAATGTCAGTAAACTGAGCCAGGGAATGGAAAGTTCATTACCGATATCGGTCATTGCCCACCTCCAATCCGCATCAGGACATAGGTCAGTAAGACGGCAATGCCGATAAGCATCGCGAAGGCGTAGTGGTACATATAACCGGTCTGAATTTTTACCAACCGCCGGGCGCTCGCCGCAACGCTCGCCGCGATACCGTCCGGGCCTAGTCCGTCAATGACTTTGCCATCCCCCTGCTTCCACAGGAACCGCCCGATAAAGAGCGCGGGTTTAACAAGAATGACGTCGTAAATCTGGTCGAAATACCATTTGTTTTTCAAGAAGGCGTATATCATCCCGCCTTCGCGCAACAATCCGGGCTTTAGCGGATCTGAACCGCGGTAATGCGCAACAGCCCCGCCCGTCCCGATCAACATTGCGAAGAACGGTGCCCATAGAACCCAGCTCGGCACATGGTGGCCACCATGATGATCATCTGCACCGTGAGCGTCGCCATGGCCAGTATCATTGTGGCCAGTTTTACTGTGGCCAGTTTCACTGTGGCCGCTATCGCCGTGGCTTTGATCAGTGTGATTGGTATCACCATAGGTCTCGTCGCCATGATGCGTTTCATCTTCATGATGAGCCTCTGCCCCATGATCATTGCTCGCATGCTTGTCAGCCATACCGTGATCATCACCATGCTCGCTATCATGGGCTGCGTAAATGGCACCGTTCCAGAACTGTTCGGACTTGGGCCCCACGAAAAACGGATAGAATACCATGCCTGCAACAAGCGCACCGACCGCCAGTGGTACCAATGGGGCCAGCATTGTGGTTGGCACCTCATGGGGATGCTTGCGGACGTGATCTGGGGCACGGCTCGGCCCATAGAACGTCAGGAACATGAGCCGCCAGGAATAAAATGCCGTCATAACAGCGGCAAGCAACCCCATGGCGAATGCAAAGAACCCAAACGCCCGGCCAGCTTCACCGGCAATGAACGCGCTTTCAATGACCATGTCCTTGGAGACAAAGCCTGCCGTTCCTAATGGCGCGCCAAACAGTTTCACGCCCGGCACGCCAATGCCCGTGATCGCAATCGTTCCTATGAACATGAAGATGTGCGTCAGCGGCAGGAGCGTTCTGACGCCGCCCATTTTCTTCGTGTCCTGTTCGTGGTGCATACCGATGATGACGGCCCCGGAACCAAGGAACAAGAGTGCCTTGAAAAAGGCGTGGGTGAACAAATGGAACATCGCCGCGCCATAGGCACCAACACCGGCCGCAAAGAACATATAACCGAGCTGCGAACAGGTGGAGTAGGCAATGACTTTCTTGATGTCATCCTGGAGCAGGCCAACGGTCGCTGCGAAAAACGCCGTTATTGACCCGACAAGGGTCACAAGGGCGGCAGCGTCCGGCGCGTTTTCGTAGACCGCCGAGCACCGGCAGACAAGAAAGACCCCGGCGGTCACCATCGTCGCGGCGTGGATCAGGGCAGAAACCGGCGTCGGCCCCTCCATCGCATCCGGCAACCAGGTGTGCAGCAGGAACTGCGCGGATTTGCCCATCGCCCCGATAAAGAGAAGCACCCCAATCAGGGTGAGTGCATGATACTCCCCGCCAAAGATCGACAAGGTGAGATCAAGGATCGGCCCGCCGGCCGACAAGCCAAACGGGATAACCTCCCGGTTCTGAATGATCGCTGCGAATACGTCATCAAAGCGCACCGACCCAAAGACTAAAAAGATACAGAAAATACCCAGGGCAAACCCAAAGTCGCCAACGCGATTGACTACAAAAGCTTTGATCGCCGCATCATTCGCCGATTTTTTCTTATACCAGAACCCGATCAGCAAATAAGACGCGAGCCCAACCCCCTCCCAGCCGAAAAACAGCTGAACAAAATTGTCCGCCGTGACCAGCATAAGCATCGCGAAAGTGAAAAGTGACAGATAGGCGAAAAAGCGGGGCTGTTCGCCATAGTCCTTCATATATCCCATGGAATAAATGTGAACGATGGCGGATACGGTATTGATCACGACCAGCATGGTCGCAGACAGGGTGTCTAATCGCAGCGCCCAATCAGCCTGGAACGCACCAGAACCAATCCATTGGAAAAGCGTGATTGTGCGGGCATGGCCACCCAGGGCAACATCAAAAAACAGCACCCACGAATAAAGTGCCGCGATTACCAAAAACGACGACGTTAAAATCTCTGACGCCTTTGGCTTGGCGAGCCATGAAACAGGCATCGACAACATCGCGCCGAACAATGGCAGAAGGACGACTATCGGCTCCATCAAACGGCTTCCTAATTCTTCATGAAGTTGGCGTCATCCACGGAGATATCCCCGCGATTGCGGAAATACGCGACCAGGATCGCAAGCCCCACGGCGGCTTCAGCGGCAGCGACAGTGAGAACCATGAATGCAAAGACCTGACCGGTCATGTCGCCAAGGAACTGCGAAAACGCTACGAGGTTGATGTTTACCGATAACAGCATCAATTCGATAGACATCAAAATGACGATAACGTTCTTTCGGTTCAGGAAAATCCCGGCCATGCCAACGGCAAACAACACCGCCGCTACCGAAAGATAATGTCCAAGTCCGATTTCCATGTTCAGTTTCTCTTTTCGCGTCTTTTCTTTTCAAGTCGCCCGTCGCGACAAGATAGCCCCTACGCCCCATCTCACAATCGCAACGCCGTAACGTATTGAAGCCAGGCTCTTAAGGCTTAGATCCCCTGCCCCGTTTTTACTTTTTTCAATTCCACCGCAGCCTCGCGCCGGCGCGCCACCTGGTCGGCAGGGTCCTGTTTTCGAATGCCATCGCGCGTTCGGAACGTCAAAACGATCGCGCCAATCATCGCCACCAACAAGATCAAGCCTGCAATCTGGAAATAATGGACGTATTCTGTGTAAAGAATGAGCCCAAGTGATTCTATATTGTTCGGGCCATTGGGGTCTGCAACCACCTGGCCCGCGGTTGGAATCGGGTGTGCGCGTGCCAGCTCCGCCTCCGCCGGAAATGTCCAGGCGGCGACGACAAAAACCAGCTCGACAATAATGACGACCGCAATAGCGCCGCCAATGGGAGCATACTGGCCAAAGCCCTGACTCAACTCGACGAAGTCAACGTCAAGCATCATCACAACGAACAAGAACAGTACCGCCACCGCGCCGACATAAACAACGATCAACAGCATGGCGAGGTATTCAGCGCCCATCAGGATGAAAAGACCGGCCGCGCCAATGAAGGCAGCAATCAGGAACATCACCGAATAAATCGGGTTCCGCGATGAAATCACCATTACCGCAGACGCGATAACCACCGCGGAAAACAGATAAAAAGAAAAGGCGGCAAAACTCATGATTTCCGTACACACCAGCTAGCGCAATCGCATCACTGACGTTCCCTCAAAATTTCTATGCTGGATCGCCGATCAGAAATAATCGACACCAGTGACATACGGCCTGCTCGCTTGGCCCCAGTTATCGGCCCCAGTTTTCAGACCCAGTTATCGGCCTACACTACTCGCTTGCCTCGTAGAGCCCTTTTTAACACGACCCCGCTGAGCATCAGGGCCGGTGTTTAGACTGCTGCCTGGACTTTGCAAAGCCGTCATCGCCAGCTTTTACGCGCCAAGCAATGACTATCGATATGGCGCGTCAAGCTCCAGGTTCCTGGCAATCTCCCGTTCCCAACGGTCGCCATTCTCAAGCAATTTGTCCTTATCGTAAAACAACTCTTCGCGGGTCTCGGTCGCGAACTCGAAATTCGGCCCTTCAACAATTGCATCTACCGGGCACGCCTCCTGGCAAAAGCCGCAATAGATACATTTCGTCATGTCGATATCGTAACGGGTGGTCCGCCTCGACCCGTCATCGCGCGGCTCTGCCTCGATGGTGATCGCCTGGGCCGGACAAACCGCTTCGCACAATTTGCAGGCAATGCATCTTTCCTCACCATTGGGGTATCGGCGCAGCGCATGTTCTCCGCGAAAGCGTGGCGATAAAGGCCCTTTTTCAAAGGGATAATTGATCGTCACCTTCGGGCGAAAATAATACTTCATCGCCAGGAAAAAGGCTTTTACGAAATCAAGGAGCGCAAACCCCCGAACAGCTTGTGTCAGACGGGACATCGTTCAGGACCTCCAGCTGTGGAAATGGTCAGCAATATCGGGGAACGCCAGAAGCGTACCACTGACCAACACGACCCAAACCAGGGACAATGGCAGGAAGATCTTCCAGCCAATGCGCATCAATTGGTCATAGCGATATCGCGGCACAATTGCCTTCACCATGGCGAACATAAAGAAGAAGAAAACGATCTTCAGGCCGAACCAGAACACCGGCAGGTTATCGAGCGGCGTGCCCGAAATCGGCGCGTGCCAGCCGCCGAAGAATAACAGGGTCAACATGGCGCACATCAGGACAATGTTCGCCAATTCGCCAATCATGAACATCAGGAACAGGGTTGACGAGTATTCCACCTGATATCCCGCCACGAGTTCGGACTCTGCTTCTGGCAGATCAAAAGGTGGCCGGTTCGTTTCCGCCAGCGCCGATATAAAGAACACCACGAACATCGGGAACAGCGGAATGAAATGCCAGTTGAGCATGCCTGAGCCGCGGGACTGGCTCTCTACAATGTCCGTGAGGTTGAGGGACCCAACCAGCAACAAGACCGTAATGATCACAAAGCCAATGGACACCTCATAGGAGACCATTTGCGCCGCGGACCTTAGCGAACCGAGAAAGGGATACTTTGAGTTCGACGCCCAGCCGCCAATGATGATGCCATAAACCCCAAGCGATGAGATCGCGAAGAGATATAAAATGCCGACATTGATATCGGCACCAACCATGCCGGGGCCCACGGGAATAACTGCCCACCCGACAAGGGCGAGAACAAACGTCAAGATCGGCGCGATGATGAACAAAGGTTTGTTCGCCCCGGCCGGAATGATCATTTCCTTGAACACGAATTTGAACAGATCCGCGAAGGATTGCAGCAAGCCGAACGGGCCAACGACGTTCGGCCCCTTGCGCATCTGGACTGCCGCCCAAACCTTGCGGTCGAAATACATCAAGAATGCCTGCGCGACGAGCAACGTCAGCAAAACAGCTAACGCCTGCAGGGTTGTCGGGATCAACCAGCCGAGCCACCCGGCATCTGTCGGCCGCGACGATACATAGGTCCATAGTTCGTTCATACGCAAAGGCCTGTCATGGCGCATCAGCCGATCAATTGTGCTTACGCCTTTAATCGCTGCGTCTTAAAGCGGAACGCCCGCGCCGTCACCTCTTTCTCGCCATGAATGCGAACAAATGCGCCCACCTGTCGCGCAATTTTGCATTAAGATGGCGAAATTCGGCGATGGTCGATCGATGTCGCCATCCTGCCAGCCTTCCAGAGCGCTTTTTCTGGCGCGGCATTGATAAATTTCTCGCCCATTCCAGCAAGTTCTAGCCAATCTGATTCGGCGGAGCCGAGACGGTGCGGGGCAAATATTGCCGTCTGGCCATCCGGTTCATTGTGTCTCAATTGCCGACAGCAGCATATTTTTAAAAAAAACGTTAATTTTGCGATTGATTATCAATTACGTTGCTTTTAAGAAGCGCTCGCAACAATTGATTGGAAGGAAGTCCCATGCGCCGCGTAAGTTCAGTAAGTTTGTTTTTGTTCACGGCAAGTGCCTTGAGCAGCCCAGCATTCGCTGTGGACACAGAAGATCAAGTCTTCGTCGTCGGTGAATATCTTTTTTCAGACCAGGTCAATGCGCTGAAAGCGCCGACCCCTATCATTGACGTACCCCAGAGCCTTTCGATCATCACTGCTGACGAAATCGCCAAGCGTGGCTTCACCTCCATCGGTCAGGTCATCGACTACACACCGGGCGTTAACACCTCACTAGGTGAAGGACACCGCGACGCCGTTGTGTTTCGCGGCGTTCGCTCTACGGCGGACTTCTTCATAGATGGTGCGCGTGATGATGTTCAGTATTACAGACCGCTGTATAATCTGGAACAGTTGGAAATTCTCCGCGGCCCAAATGCGCTTCTTTTCGGGCGTGGCGGCACGGGCGGCATTTTAAATCGCGTCACCAAAAAAGGCGTGCTCGGCGAAACTTTCGTTGGTTATCAAACAAGCGTCGACACCTTTGGCGAACACGGCGGCCAGATCGATATAAACTTCTCGAACAGTGAGAGCGTCGCATTCCGCTTAAACGCCATGTATGAAGGCCTAAACAACCATCGCGACTTTTTTGATGGCGATCGTTTTGGCATAAACCCAACCGTTAAATTCAAGCCAGGCCAAAACACGGTAATTGATCTGTCATATGAATATGTTGATCATGAAAGGTTTGTCGACCGCGGGATTCCGACAGGCTTAGATGGGCGCCCGGTAGAAGATCTAAAGAATGTCGTGTTCGCCGATCCTGAGTTGAACTACACAACACTCGAGGCCCACCTTTTACGCGGCTCAATTCAACACACCTTTAACGAGGCCCTAAAGGGCAATCTGTCGGTGTTTTATGGCGACTATGACAAGGTTTATTCAAACCTTTACGCTTCCGGTTACGATCAGGTTGCGACACCGGATTTGGTGACGTTGGACGGATATATAGACACGACGCAGCGCGAAAATCTGGTCCTGTCAGGCAATCTGGTTAGCGAGATCGATACAGGCAGCATTGGCCATACATTCATCGCTGGCGGGGAATACATTAATACGTCATCGGATCAGAATCGTTTCAACACATTCTGGGACACGACATCGGATGACAATGAGATTTTCCTGATTACCCGCCCATTGGATTTAATAAACGGCATTGGCACAGGTTTTGCCACAAATCCAGCCGGCGTGACGGCGACGAACGATTTCACTGCGGATCTCAATGACGATACCCGCGTCGATATTGATGTCTTTTCCTTCTATCTTCAGGACCAGATTGAACTGGCGACGTGGCTCGATGTCGTTGTCGGGCTTCGCTATGACAGTTTTGACATTGGCGTAAACAATCTGGGTGACCCGGCAAATCCTGAATTCCGGGAACGCAAGGATGAAGAAATCTCTCCGCGCTTTGGCATCATCTTGAAGCCACGCGAAAACATTTCAATCTATGGCAGCTATAGCGAATCATTCCTGCCGCGCAGTGGCGAGCAATTCGCAAACATCAATAGTAGCAAAAATGCTCTCGACCCGGACACCTTTGAAAACATCGAAGTGGGTGTGAAATGGGACTTCGTCGATGGGCTCAGCCTGACAGCGGCCATCTTCGAGATTGAACAAAGCTCGCCGCAGGTTGCCGATAGTGATCCCGACACGCTCGATATCATCGATTCCCAAATTCGCGGATTTGAGGCGCAACTCCAGGGCTATATTACCGAAAGATGGTTTGTCTCCGCTGGCTATAGCTACCTTGATGGTGAGCGCGTTACCCGCTCCGGCCCAACGGGGCTTCGACCACGCGAATTGCCTGAAAACATGTTCTCCGTATGGAACAATTATCAGGTGAACCCCAAATTTACCCTTGGCGTTGGCCTTACCTATCAGGATGAAACCTTCATCACCAATGGGCCAAATTCAAACGGCGTGCGGCCGACATTGCCAAGTTATCTGCGTATTGATGCAGCAGCGTCGTACTATATCTCTGACAAAGTGACGGTGCAGGTGAATATCGAAAACCTGACTGACACGGTCTATTTCCCCAATGCACACAGCACACACCAGGCAGGTGTTGGGGCACCAATCAATGCACGGTTTGCCTTAAGCGGACGTTTCTAAAGGCAGTCACCTGACGGAACGATTGCCGCAAAAAAAGGTCGCGGGAACTAAACAAGCCCGCGACACCATGGATTGGAAAAAAAGCGCGCAACAGCGCATGTAGCAGGGCGCTATATCGGTCATCAATCCCGGTATAGCGCCTTAAACTTTTACTCAGCGGCGATTTTATCTGCGCCAGATCGTGAAGCAGAACACGCCGCCATGGTAGCCGAAGCCCGGGCGATCGGGTTGGTCATGTAAAAATCACCAATCGCACCGACAAATGGCGCAAGATCGACCGCATCACCTGCACCGAGCACACCCAGATCCAACGCACTGTCCCCGGAGACAGTTTCATCAATACGCCCTAGCTGTGGTGCCTGTTCAATCATCGCCTGGCGCAATGCGAACAAGTCATCATATGGCAATGGGGTGCCCAAATGGCCGGACAGGGCACGGATGATGGCCCAGTCTTCACGGGCCTCACCAAATGGGAAATGGGCCCGGCGCGCCATCTGCACGCGGCCTTCCATATTTACATAAATACCGTTCTGCTCTGAATACGCCGCGCCGGGGAAAATCACATCTGCCGCGCGCGCGCCAGCATCCCCGTGATGGCCCTGATAGATCACGAAGGCACCACCAAGCTCGCGTGTGTCGAACTCGTCAGCCCCGAGATTATATATAACGTCGATGTCCCGGTTTTTGGCCCCATCTAAAATGCCGGCAAAATCGCGCCCTGCTTCCTGTGGCAGAAAGTCCAGGTCCAGCGCGGCCACGCGCGCCGCCGCCGTATGAAGAATATTGAACCCGTTCCAGCCATCGCGAACGACATTCCTTGCTGCGGCAAGCTGCCCGATCTGCGACAGGATCGCCGCGCCGTCCTTGCGGGCAATGGCTCCCGTGCCCACAATCACCATCGGACGCTGCGCACCATTGAGCATGTCGAACGCGGCGGCCAGATCCGCCGGGCCGGTGCCAAGGTGTTCATAGTCAAAGGTCAGGTCCGCCGCCTCCCCCACAAGGCCAATGCGGACGTTCAGATTGTTCAACCAGGTTTTACGCAAGCGCGCATTGACCATCACCGCTTCCTTGCGGGGGTTTGTACCGATCAACAAGATCGCGTCCGCATCCTCAATCGCGCTAATGCCAGAGTTGAACAGATAGCTTTCACGCACGCCGCGCGCAGCCGCCGCGTTCAGCGGTGCGCCATCCTGTCGGCAATCCATATGCGGTGTGCCAAGCCCCGTAAGCAAGTCACGAAGCGCCTTGATCGCCTCTGCCGGCACCAGGTCACCGACAATACCGGCGATCCGCTCCGGGCTGGTTGCCTTCACACGTTCAGCTACAAGCGCAAAAGCCTCTTCCCACCGCGCTGGCTTCAGCTTGCCATCAACCCGGATATAGGGCGTATCGAGGCGCTGGCGCTTCAGTCCATCCCAGATGAACCGGGTCTTGTCGGAAATCCATTCTTCGTTCACGTCTTCATGCAGACGCGGCAGGATACGCATCACATCCCTGCCCCGGCTATCGATACGGATATTGGACCCAACGGCATCCATCACATCGACAGTTTCCGTCTTGTTCAGCTCCCAGGGGCGCGCGTTAAACGCGTATGGCTTTGAGGTAAGCGCGCCAACCGGACACACATCAATCAGATTGCCGGTCAGTTCACTTTCCACGGCCTTTTCAAGATAGGTCGTGATCTCTGCATTCTCACCGCGATTGACCAGACCAAGGTCGTCAACGCCCGCGACCTCCGTGGCAAAGCGAACGCAGCGAGTACATTGAATGCAGCGGGTCATGATCGTTTTGATCAGTGGTCCCATGTGCTTTTCTTCAACCGCACGCTTATTTTCTTCAAACCGGGAGCCATCGCGCCCATAGGCAACCGCCTGGTCCTGCAAATCGCATTCACCGCCCTGGTCGCAAATCGGGCAATCCAACGGGTGATTGATCAACAGAAATTCCATCACCCCTTCGCGGGCCTTTTTCACCATTGGCGTGTTGGTGAAAAGCTGTGGGGGTTGGCCTTCTGGACCGGGCCGCAGATCACGCACATTCTGCGCACACGACGCCACCGGCTTTGGCGGGCCGCCCTTGACCTCAATCAGGCACATCCGGCAATTCCCGGCGACAGACAGGCGTTCATGATAACAAAATCGGGGAATTTCCTCGCCTGCGATCTCACAGGCCTGGAGCAAGGTGGCATCGCTGGGGACATCAATCTCGCGGTCGTTGACTTTGATGGTGCGGGTGTCGGTCATGCGGGCGGTTCCGTATCTTCATTGATCTCCCGAGGACGTAATTGAATTTCCCTCAGGTTTCCAGTGATGCAAATGTCTCAGCGGCATTCTTTGGCAGGCAAAATCCATCACGGCCCTGCCTGGCAGACCCAGCTCAGGCTAATTTCATAATCCACTCAGGGTCCGCGTGGGAGCCAACCATAAAGTCATATTCATGAATTTTCACGAATCCGTAGCGCGCATAAAGACGCTGCGCCCCGTAATTCTTGGCATACACGCTAACAAAATTATGTTCAAAATTTTCCCGCAGCCACGCCAACACCTCCTCAAGGAGCGCAGAGCCGACCCCTTTGCCATATGCTTCCTTCAACAGATAAAGCCGAACCAACTCCCCTGATCCTTCAGGAAGATCAGGCACAGGCAAATCACACGGCCCCCCAACGCCATACCCCACCGGGCGCGCGTCACCATCCTCTACCAGCCAGAGCCGATAAGCCGGGTCGCCAAGCATGCGCGCATTGGCGGTCTTGGTGTGGTTGTCGGCGAGAAACGCATTCAGGTCTTTTGGCGCATACAAATGGCCAAAACTCTCATCGAATGTCTGCGCACCGAGTTTTGCGAATATTTCTGCATCTTCCGGCGAGCCAATGCGGATATCAAATTGATCGTTCATCACACCATTGCAAAGATTTGTTCGCTTAGCCGTTGATAATAGCATTGGAAGGCTCGGCGATTGCAAGGGCGCAGCGCAAACTGCCTAAGGGCACAGCCCAAACTGTCTGAGGATGCTTCGAAAGCCGACAATGTAAAGCAGCACGCCAGCACAGCGCATACCGCCGGTAACTGTCGTCACCTCACGCATGTCGATCCCGCACTTTGATATTTGTTGCCCTCGGGCCGGTTCACCACCAAACCTTCGCCCAATAAGGCAAAGCCAGCAAGCCCCTAGAGAAGGACTTGCTGGCTTGCGAGATTGATTTGCACTCGGATCGTTGGCGCGTTTAGATCGATTCTTTCAGATCTTTTGCCACGCGGAATGCAACTTTTTTGGACGCCTTGATTCGGATACGCTCACCGGTTGCCGGGTTGCGGCCCCAGCGTGCTGGACGTGCACGCACTTGAAGAATGCCAAGACCGGATATGCGGATTTTTTGACCCTTTTTCAGGTTTTTGCCGATCGCATCGACAAAATCTGTCAGGATTGTTTCTGCCTGCTTCTTGGGGAGCTCATGCGCTTCTGCCAAATCCGCTGCGATATGCTTCAGCGTTAGAACTGCAGGTGCTTTTTTTGTTGCTGTTTTACGCTTCACGGCTTTTTTGGCCGCTACCTTTTTTGCAGGTGCCTTTTTGGCCGGTGCTTTTTTGGCAGCTACTTTTTTTGCAGGTGCTTTTTTTGCTGGCGCGCGTTTAACGGCCTTCTTCACAGCAGCTTTCTTGGTTGTGGTTTTTTTAGCAGCTGTCTTTTTCGTAGCTGTCTTTTTTGCTGCTGTTTTCTTGGCAGCTGCTTTCTTGGTTGTCTTCTTCGCAGCTTTCTTACGTGCTGGAGCCATGACTGTTGCCTTCTATTGATAAAACGGATTGGTACGAAATTAGTTTGTTAAACGGAACGATTACTAGATTCGGATCGTTACAACACGAAAATCAAGCAAAAACGCCAATTTCTTGGCCATCCTTGACAAAAAAACCCCATTTTACAACGAAAAACAGGCCTTGCAGGGCGAAAAGGCCCTATTTTTATGGGAAAGTCGCATTCAAGCCCGGTACGGACGATATCCTTCACGTACACAAAGAAGGCATATCCAAGCGCATGCCGTACCCGACTTCATAAAAAATGCCGCCCGTTCTCAACGAAACGCGCGGCATTGAAGTTTGAATTTTGGTCGCATCCTTACTCTGCGGCAACAACAGCGATGTGAGGCCGATCAGCCCGATAAGTATTGATACGATCTTCAATTTCATGGCGAAAATGGCGGATTAAGCCCTGTATGGGCCAGGCGGCGGCATCGCCTAGTGCGCAGATTGTGTGTCCTTCAATCTGACTTGACACTTCCAACAATTT
>SHAI01000002.1 GCA_004213235.1 Parvularculaceae bacterium | reverse complement strand
GAGCTCGTCGAGCTCACGCGTTACGCGCACGCTCGACTGATCACCCTGAAGCACTTTACACGCCCGCCGTTCGCTCACCCCATGCGTATTACAAAGGTGAGCAACCGCTTCTCGCTTGAACTCTTCGCTAAATCCTGCACTTCCCATCATCATCTTCTGTCCTCAAAATTAGGCCAGAAAACGTCCATCAAACTAGGGGCTATTCAGTATTGTGAGTGCTACTTTGGGTATTTCCTGCCCAACTGTAGAGAGATTGTTGTGTGGTGAATTTAGGATACTTGGCCGCAGCTGTGCTTTCCGGTCAGTTCTCTATTCGATGCCGCGATTTCTGCAAGAGAGTAAATTGGGGCCAACGCGATACGGCGCAATTTCGCCACATTTTGACGCCACCCCAAAAGCAGAATGAAGAAGCAGTGCGGCGACAAACTTTCGAGGAATGGATATGGCGATCAAACTGAAATTCAACAACGTTTTTGCGCTTGCTTTTCTTGGTGGCCTTAGCAGTTTTTCGGTAGTTTACGCCGAAGGCAATAGTGACCGCGCACCAGAAGCTACGCCTGCCGAAGTCGCGCTTTCCTTCCGAGATATCCCGGTACTCGAAAAGGCTTTTATTGATACCACGCCTGTTGCCGACGAAGGCAGTCTTGCGGTTGGCGAGCTTGGTCGGGACGGCGGTGATAAAGACGCAATTGTAAAACTGGCTCAGCAAATCGCCGACGGCGAATATGGAAACGTTGACAGCCTTCTGATTACCCATAAGGGCAAGCTTCTGTTTGAATCTTACTATCGGCGTGGTCGCATCAACCTGCCTCACCCTCAGGCGTCGGCAACGAAAAGCTACACCAGTTTGATATTGGGGCGCGCAATCCAGATGGGCTATCTCACCATGGCCGATCTGGACAAACCGCTCATCAGTTTTCTGCCCGAGCTCGACCCGACAAAGTTTGTTGAGGGCGCAGAAAAAATTACGCTTCATAAGGCGCTTACGATGCGCGGCGGGCTCAGCATTGACAGGGAAGAATGGGCGGAACTGGAGAAAAATCCCGCACCGCTCCAAGGTCAGGGCTTCGTTCAGACACTGCTTGAAAACAGCGCGCCGATCACTGCTGAGTCTCAAGGCTATTTATACGGCAACTTCAATACAGTTATGGTGATGGCGGTTATTGATGCGGTCGTGCCCGGAACAGCCAGAGAATTCATCGAAACAGAAATTCTCGATAAACTGGAAATCAGCAACTACAATTGGGAAACGCACATTAGCGGCCTGCCGCACGCGGGGTCGACGGTTAGCATGACGTCGCGCGATATGCTGAAGTGGGGCAGCCTTGTTCTCAATGAAGGCAAGTGGCAAGGCGAACAGTTTATTCCAGCCGACTATATCGCTAAGGCGACCGCTGGCATCGTAAAACCCACTCAAGATTGGATGCCGGACATATATCGCTACGGTTATTATTGGTATCAAGCGGATTTCGCCGTCGGAAATAAAAGTTATGACACTACATTGGCCTGGGGCGGCGGCGGCCAGCGGGTTATTGTCGTTGACGAGCTTGATCTGGTCATTGCGATGACAGCCTATGGCCGCGGAGACACAATCATGACTGGAATTTCCAATAACGTCCTGCCAGCTTTTGCACAATGAGATCTGAATTATTGGAACTTGTAGAAATCACAATTAAATAGGCCCCATTCATGTTCGCTCTTGCTTGCCGCATCTTGGGGGGGGGCACATCGCGGCTGAATGACATTCGTTGGCCATTTTCAGACATTGAAAACAAAATGCAGTAGACAGCTACTGCATAATTCGCTCAGTATAAAGATAAACAAATGCCCATGGGCTGGCCATTTTACGAGGCAAACCCAATAATATCAATCGCTTAAAAATCGAGTCAAACGATCTGAGCTCACCAGATATTTTGAAATCAACGATTTATGGAAAATGGCGCACCGGGGAAGATTCGAACTCCCGACCCCTTGATTCGTAGTCAAGTACTCTATCCAGCTGAGCTACCGGTGCGCAGGCTATGCAAAAGCAAGCCGAGGCGCGTTTAAACAGGAAGCGATTGAAAAATCAAGCGGCGTTTTTTGTGGCTTCAAAAACGCCTCTGGCGATGGCGCGTGCAACGCAATCTGCTGCGACGAGGCCGAGGCGCGTCAGGGAGAGCGGATCTAGTGGGGCCGGGGTCTCCTGACCTGTTGCGATGACGAAGAGGATGTCCCCGTCAGTTGGTCCATGCACGGGGCGCAGTGCCCGGGCCAGGCCGTCCTGCGCCATGATGGCAATGCGTTCAGCGTCGGCCTGGGTCAGGGTTGCCGAGATGGCGATGGTACCAATTGTCGTGTTTTGCCCCGGCGCTGGCGCACCGAGTTTGGTGTCGGCGGGGAAATCCCGGGCACCATGCCAATGCGATGGCGGGCGGGTGCCGCCAAACTCGCCGTCAATTTCATAAGGCCACGCCCAAAAGGCTTGCGTGCCGGGCATATAGGGCGAGCCGAAACTGTTCACGGCGACCAATGCGCCAATGATGATATCATTATCAAGCACATAGGACGCGGCCCCGAGCCCACCGGGGCCATCACCGGCCCGCGCGCCAATACCGGCACCTGTGCTGCCAAGGCGCACTGGGCCATCGTTTGTTGCAGCCTCTGCCGCCGCGCGCCCGAGTGCGGCATAGGGCGGCGTGTCATTCCAGGTTTTATCGCCGCCATTGGCGAGATCATAGAGGATCGCGGCCGGGACGATGGGAGAGGGGGGGACACCGGGGGCCGGAACCAATTGAAAACCGCGTCCTTTCGCGCCAAGCCAGCTGGTGACGCCGTCAGCGGCCGCAAGGCCATAGGATGAGCCGCCGGACAGGACAATTGCGTCAGCGCGATCAACCAATGTGGAGGGCTTTAAAAGGTCTGTCTCACGTGCGCCGGGGCCGCCACCGCGTACATCACCAGCAACGATTGCTGGCCGGTCGGGGAGAATGACACTAACGCCGGTGCGCGCGGCTTCATCGACCGCGCAGCCAACTTTGAGGCCAGGCACATCGGTTATGCAATTGCGCAGACCGGGCCGGTCAGACTTGGGGCGTGGCATCTAACAGCACCTCGAAACAGAGCGGTTATCGTTTTGACTGCGGCGGCCGGTTCGCGTTCGTGACCGTGGCAATTCGGTCAGTCCAGCATGGACAAAAGTTTTACAACAAACTTGGTCCGTCCAGAGAACAGGGTCGGGGTGTAAAACGCGCCCGCGGCACGTTTAGAGATTTCGCTTCGGGTCGGATAAGGCGCGATCATCTTGGTAAAGGCGACAATCTTATCGTCGTTTGCAATGGCCTTTGCCCATGTCGTTATCTCGTCGCCCGCGCCTTTGCCAACAATGCTCGCACCCAGTATCTTGCCGCCCTTCGTCGTCACCACTTTCAGGAAACCATCGGTTCGTTTTTCCGCCCGCGCCCGGTCGTTTTCATCAAATGACCAAGTCGATACGCTGACGGACAAACCCGCTTCCTTCGCCGCTGTCTCGTTCAAGCCAACGCTTGCCAGTTCAGGGTCGCAATAGGTTACCTGGGGCGCGACTGCATCGCGCTTTTTCGCGGGGGCTTTGAAAAGAAGTCGCCGCACCAGTGTGGATGCGTGATCGCCGGCCACGTGGGTGAATTGCTTCCCGCCAGCAACGTCACCGGCAACGAAAATCCGCTTATTGCTCGTCCTGAGATTGTCATCAGAGACAATGCCATGGTCATGGGTTTCTACCCCGGCCATATCGAGCCCGAGATTATCAAAATTGGCTTTGCGCCCGACCGCGACCAGAAGGCGATCACCGCTAATGGATGTGCCGTTGGAAAGCGTGACGGAAATGGTTGTACCTTCCTGGCTGACTTCACTGGCCAGAGTGTTTTCGATGATCTGGACGCCTTCGGCCTCAAGGCGTTGGCGCACGACGCCAACGGCGTCCGCGTCCTCCCGGTTGAGAATGGTCATGCCGTCAACAAGCGTCACCTTTGCACCTAATCTGACGTGTGCCTGCGCCATTTCAACGCCGATAGGCCCGCCCCCCAGGATGATCAGATGCTCCGGCTTATCGGTCTGGTCGAACAACGTTTCATTGGTAAGGTAATCAACCGTGTCCAGGCCTTTGAGCGGCGGGATAACCGCAGATGAGCCGGTGGCGATGATAAAGAACTTCGCCGTGACGGTGGTATCGCCGGCTTCGACTTTGCGCGGGCCGGTAAAACGTGCGGCAGCACGAATGACGTGCACACCTAACCCTTCAAATCGTTCCTGGCTGTCATGGGGTTCTATGCCGGCGATAACGGATTTTACGTGGGCCATTGCTGCGGCGAAATCGACCTGGGGCGTTGCCATGACGCCATATTTTTCCGCATCACGCGCATTTTGGGCTGCTGCGCCAGCGGCAAGCAGGGCTTTTGACGGGACGCACCCATAGTTAAGGCAGTCCCCGCCCATCTTGCCTTTTTCAATGAGAACAACTTTTTTGCCCAATTGAACTGCACCGGCGGCAAAAGATAAACCAGCGGACCCCGCGCCGATCACGCAGATATCTGTTTTGACGGTTTTCATGAGTTGTCGCCTTGTTCGGTTGCAGAGGAGGGGGTTTTGACGCCGAGCGCTTTTGCGATGATGGGGATCAATGCCAAAACAGACAGCGCGATGATTGGTGTCAGAATTTCCGGCTTGGTCAGTAAGCCCGACAAACTGATATCACCGCCAGCTTCCAGGATTGCGCCGAGGCCCGTGCCGACGCTGACAAAAGCGAATGCACCGGGAATAATGCCGATCAATGTTGCGAGGAAAAATACCCGGGTCGACACGCCAAAAAACGCCGGGGCGATGTTCACCACAAAAAATGGGAAAATCGGGATCAGGCGAAGCAGCAGCAGATAAGAGAAAGCATTATTGTTGAAGCCCTGTTCCATCTGTTTGATGAAGCCTTGCGCCTTCTTTCGTAAAAAGTCGCCAAAGGCAGTCCGCGCGGCGAGAAAGATCAAGGTTCCACCAATGGTTGCGGCGACGACGACGGCACCAAGGCCAATAAAAGTGCCGAACAAAAATCCGCCGGTAATCGACAAAATACCCGCGCCTGGAAGTGATAGCGCCGCAACGGTAATGTATGCAGCCATGTAAAGAATGAGCGCGACCCAGAAACGCGCTTCAACGAAAGCGGTAAGGGCCTGATAATTTTCGCGCAGGGCGTCAAGACTGAGATAATCCGTGACACCGAGGCGCAGCGCAGCAATCGCGGCCACGCCAATCAGGATAAGCGGTAAAAAGCGCATAAAGCCAGATTTTGCCGCCACGTTAGATTCGTCTGTCATAATTTCTCCGCCATAATATCCTCGACGCGGTCTCTTCGTCCCGGTGCCGATGCCTAAGTACCTATGCTAAGTACCTTTGCCATAATAACTTTGCACGTGTTCCAGGCACTTGATAGCGCGCCCGACCTGTTTGGCATATGGTCATTTAGAAGGATTTTTGTCGATGGTGGGTTATGAACCCCACAATCGCTCGTTTGCACGCGCCGGAATCATCAATTGCCATCGATTGTTTGTACCCCGTTGCTATCAGGCACCTTGACCGGCGTGCATTCATCCTGTAACCGCGCCCTCTGCCGCAGTGTGCGAGCCCGGTTGCCGGTGCGCGCAAGACTTGCGGATGTTCAGTTCAATCGATTTTAAAACGCCAGAGCGACCCCATGAAACGTACTTATCAACCCAGTCGGCTTGTACGCAAACGCCGCCACGGCTTCCGGGCGCGCAAAGCTACGAAGGGCGGTACAAAGGTGCTTGCCCGGCGTCGTTCGCGCGGCCGTAAAAAGCTGTCGGCTTAACGTGCTTCTTTGCGGCGGCGCGCGCCTCCTCAAACGCTAAAGCGGCGGTCAGATTATCTGGCGGCGCGACGCGGCGCGTCGTTTGGAACGCCTGGCTTTCTCATGATCCGCCGCAGCCGGGATGATGGCGCGCCAGTGCGCTTTGGATACACGATTACAAAAAAGATGGGGCCAGCGGTGACGCGCAATTTGATGCGGCGTCGATTAAAAGAGGCGGTCCGTCTGGTTTACCGTGATGTTGACATGATGGGGTCGGACGTCGTTTTGATCGCACGACCAGCTGCGGCGCGCCGCGCTTTTCCCCTTTTGCTTGACGATGTGAAGCGCGCCCTTTTAAGGCTCCGAAAAGACACTAATTAACCGTGATAAAAAGCCCTGGGTCCAAATGGCGTGGGCACGTCGCGGACGCTTGTAGAATTCTGCTCTGGTTTTGCCGGAGTGGCGGTCAGTAAAAAGATAAAAGATAAAAGAAAAACGTAAGAGAGCTCCCATGGATCGCAACACCGTTATCGCGTTCGCGCTTGCCGCTGCTGTTTTCATCGGCTGGGAGGTGTTTGTCGCCGGCCCGCAGCGCGAAGCCTATGAAGCCGCGCGTCGTGCTGTCGCTGAAGAACAGCAAAAGGCGGCCGAGGCTGCGGCAGCATCCGGTCAGGAAGGTTTTGCGCCAGCAATCGCGGCAAGTGGGGTCAATGGCTTTGCGCCTGCCGGGATTGCGGCTGATCAGTTCGTGACCGTTGAAGAGGCGCTGGCCGATGCACCGGGCCGCGTTGACATCGACACGCCTGAGCTCATCGGCTCTATCAATCTGGCTGGCGCGCGGATTGATGATTTGCGGCTGAAAAAATACCGCGAGACCATAGACCCTGAAAGCCCGATGATCCGGTTTCTTAGTCCCGCAGCGAGCGATCATGGCCATTATGTGGAGCAGGGCTGGGTTGCAGCTGGTGAGGCGGGAGAAGGCGCGCTCTGGTCTGCGCCGGAGGGCGCGCGGCTCACGCCTTCTTCGCCGGTTACGCTGACCCGGCAGGCAGGATCGCTGATCTTCGAGCGGACGATTTCAGTGGATGAAAAATTCATGTTCGAAGTCGCAGATAAGGTGCGCAATACCGGCGATGAGGCGCAGTCCGTTGTGCCATGGGCGTTGGTGATTCAGCGCAATATCCCGGAGGATTTCCGGGATTTCCTGATCTTGCATGAAGGTCCGATTGCCGTTGTGGATGCTGCGAAGTTTGAGCGGAAATACAAAAAGGCACGTACCGCCATCGTCGAACGCGCTGGCCAGGAGGGCTGGGTCGGCATCACCAATAAATACTGGCTCGCCGCAGCGATTCCGCCGCAAGGCGAAAGCTTCATGGCGGACCTCCGGAATGTGGGGACGCAAGAAGCGCCGATTTTCCGCGCCAGTTACGCCATGGACGCGCGCAATGTTCCTGCGGGCGGCGAGATTGCGTTGACTTCGCACCTGTTTGGCGGTGCCAAGGAAGTCAGCGTACTTCAGGATTATGAAAGTGCCCTCGACAAGGGCGGGCTTGGTGTTCGCGATTTCGACAAGGCCGTTGACTGGGGTAATTTTTTCATTCTGACACGGCCGATTTTCTACACGCTCGATTTCTTTGGTAAGCTAACGGGTAATTTCGGTGTCGCCATTTTGCTTCTGACCCTGGTGATAAAGGCGCTTTTGTTCCCGCTGGCGAACAAGGCCTATGAGTCCATGTCCAAGATGAAAAAGCTGCAGCCGCAAATTAAGGCGCTGCAAGAGCGGCATACGGATGACAAGATGAAGCTGCAGCAGGAGATGATGGCGCTTTATCAGAAGGAAAAGCTTAATCCACTTGCGGGCTGCGTACCGATATTAATTCAGATGCCGATCTTTTATGCGCTTTACAAGACGCTGTTTGTGACCATCGAGCTTCGCCATGAACCGTTTTTTGCCTGGATTCGCGATTTGTCCGCCCCCGACCCAACGACAATTTTCAATCTGTTCGGCTTGCTGCCTTTTGACCCGACACAATTGCCGGCAATCGGCGCGTTTCTGGGCATTGGTGTTTTGCCCCTATTGATGGGCGTTGCCATGTGGTTCCAGACCAAGTTGAACCCACCGGCGAGCGATCCGACCCAGCAGATGATTTTCAATCTGATGCCCATCATGTTCACTTTCCTTTTTGCAGGCTTCGCTGCTGGCCTTGTTCTTTACTGGTTCTGGAACACCGCGCTGTCGATCCTGCAGCAATGGTTCATCATGAGGAAAAACGGCGTTGACGTGGACTGGGGAGAACGACTTCCGTTCATGAAACCCAAAGCGCCGGCACCCGGCGAGTAGTGTGGTTCTATGTCGGCCCCTGAAGGAGATCTGTCCCCAGCGGTAATTGAGCACGGCCGTAAGCTTTTTGCCGGTCAGTGCGACTTCATGCTGGGCGTTGTGTCCCTGGATAAACTCCCCGATGCAGGGCCGCCGGAAGTCGCATTTGCCGGGCGTTCCAATGTCGGCAAATCGTCATTGCTGAATGGGTTGACGGGGCGCAAAGGCCTGGCGCGGGCGTCCAACACGCCCGGGCGCACCCGTGAGATCAACTATTTTGATCTTGGTGCCCGTTTGCGCCTGGTCGATTTGCCGGGTTATGGCTACGCAAAAGTTTCCAAGACTGATGTTGAGCGATGGACCCGCCTGACCAATGATTTCCTGCGGGGGCGGCTGCCCCTGCGGCGGGTGTGTCTGCTCATTGACTCCCGGCGTGGGCTGAAAGATGTCGACGCCGACGTGATGAACATGCTGGATAATGCAGCGGTGAATTATCAAATTATCCTTACAAAGACAGATAAGATAAAACCCTCCGCCTTGCCTTATCTGATTTCAAACATTTCTGAGGCCATCAAACGTCGCCCAGCAGCTCACCCCGTGATCATGCCGACCTCGTCTGAGACGGGGGCCGGGTTGGCGGAACTGCGCGCAGAGATTGGCACCTTTGCCCCGGCGTGAAGGGGCAGCTCTCGGGCGGTTATGATGCGCTGGCGGTTTTACCTGATGGCGTTAGCCTGGCTTCATATACCTTCAGGTCGCGGCGTAGCTCCGGCAGGAGCAGGTAAAGCGCGATAATGTTCGGTATACACATCGCAAACAACATTGCATCGATGAAGTCGATGATTGCCGATAACGATACCGCCGCGCCGGTCGATAATAGGGCGCACAAAATTATCTTAAATGTCACATCAACCATGCGTGTTGCACCAAACAGGTAAGCTGCGGCCTGCGCTCCGTAATAGGCCCAGCTCATCAATGTCGAGAACGCGAACAAAATCACCGATATCAGTAGAACATAAGGATACCAGGCGAAGGTTTGTTCGAATGCGGCAGATGTCAGTTCAATCCCGACGATTTGGGATGAGGGCACATATAGATAAGGTTCATAAACCCCGGTGACGAGGATAACGAGAGCTGTGATCGTGCACACAACAACCGTATCGATAAACGGTTCGAGCAGGGCGACATAGCCCTCTGTCAGGGGGTCATCGGTTTTGACCGCAGCATGGGCGATGGCGGCAGAGCCAACGCCGGCCTCGCTTGAATATGTCGCGCGCTGAATGCCGTTGATAATCGCGCCAACAAGCCCGCCGCCGGCTGCTTCAAATCCGAATGCGCCGCTAAATACACTGGCAATGGCGTCCGGTATTGCGCCAGCGTTCAGCGCAATGATTGATAGGCCAGCGAGAAGGTAAAGCCCCGCCATGCCGGGTACGAGCAAGCGTGTGACCCGGCCAATGCTCTTAATGCCCCCTAAGATAACGATTGCCACCAGAGAGCACATAATGATGCCATAGGTGATCGGCGCGGCAATGCCGGTTACATTGGCGAATTGTGCGTGGGATTGGTTGACCTGGAAAATGGAGATCGATGCCCCCATGGTCGCTATGGCAAAGAAAATCCCGGCGACCTTGCCAACTGGTCCCAGTCCACGCCGCCCGAACACGTGTTCGATATAGTACATCGGGCCGCCAAGGACGCGGCCACCGGGCAGGATTTTCCGATACTTCACTGCGAGGGCGCATTCGGCAAACTTCGACGACATGCCGAGAAAACCAGCAAGAATCATCCAGAACACCGCGCCAGGCCCGCCGAGGCAAATCGCCACCGGGACGGACGCTATATTCCCCAGGCCGACCGTGCCGGAAAGAGCGCTCGACAAAGCTTCGAAATGGGAGATTTCACCATCACCCGCCGCGTTCTTCTTGTGGCGGCCGCTCACCAGCGCGACGGCATGTCTAAAGCCACGCAGGTTTACAAAGCGAAATGACACGGTGAACACAAAGGCTGCGAAGATGAGCCAAATCACCACGAGTGGCATCCGAACGCCGAAAATTTCCACCGAGAAAAAGATGATGTCGTTCGACACCGCCGCCAGAGGCGCAAAGACCGCGTCTATGCGTTCAGCAAGTGTTGTGGCATTGTCGGCCATGGTATCGATATCCCTTCACGAAGACGTAGCCGCCAACGCTAGTCATCACCGTGGAGAATGTCGAGTTTATCGTGAGGCGGGATCGCTTAGAGACCTTGGAGCGCCTGCTCCAGGTCTGCGCGCAAATCATCATGATGTTCAATCCCGATTGATAGCCGGATGAGGCTGTCATTTACGCCCAATTCTGCGCGACGTTCCGGCGGGATGGAGGCGTGGGTCATGATTCCCGGATGCTCGATCAGGCTTTCCACCCCGCCAAGACTTTCTGCCAGGGTGAAGATATTAACGCGTTCAAGCATTTTTGTTGCGGCGTCCAGGCCACCCTTCAGCCAAATTGTTGCCATGCCACCAAAAGCGTCCATCTGCCGTTTGGCTACTTCATGACCGGCGTGGGATGGCAAGCCAGGATAGGCGACTTTTTCCACGGCGGGATGTGCCGACATCCATTCGGCAAGTGCCATGGCGTTCGATGATGCGCGTTCCACCCGCAGCGCCAGCGTTTTCAAGCCGCGCAGGGCAAGGAAGGAATCAAACGGGCCTTGAATGCCACCAATAGAATTTTGCAGGAATGCGAGTTGTTCGCCAAGTTCCTGGTTATTGACAACGAGAACGCCGCCAATGACGTCGGAATGCCCGCCCAGATACTTCGTCGCCGAGTGCATCACGATATCGGCACCAAAGTCCAGCGGGCGCTGGCAATATGGGGAGGCGAAGGTGTTATCGCACCCGACGAGAACGCCCTTTTTATGCGCGGCGGCCGCAACCGCTTCAATGTCAACAATTTTCAAGGTTGGATTGGTAGGGGTTTCGATCCAGATCAATTTCGTTTCTGGACGGATCGCCGCTTCAACTTTTTCAATATCGGTTAAGTCGACATAATCAATCGACAAATTTTGCGAAGTTTTCCGTACCCGTTCAAATAATCGAAATGTACCGCCATAAACATCATCCATGGCGATGATGTGCGCGCCTGCGGGAAACAGTTCCAGCATTGTCGCGATGGCTGCCATTCCTGACCCGAAGGCAAAACCGCGTGTGCCATTTTCCAGATCTGCGATGCAGCGTTCATAAGCAAAGCGTGTGGGATTGGCGCCGCGGGCATAAACGAACCCCTTGTGTACGCCGGGGCTTTCCTGCGCGAAGGTCGAGGTCTGGTATATTGGCGGCATAACCGCACCGGTTGTCGGGTCCGGCGATTGTCCGGCGTGAATAACGCGTGTTTCAAATGCTTTACGGTTCTTCTGATCACTCACGGGCCTGATCCCTCTTAAAAACATGCCAACTTAAGAAATTTGGTTGATGCGGTTGCGCTTTTACAGGCGCGATTGATCCCCCGCTAGGGCGCGCGCGATCACCGCGCAAGCCTCTTAACCGAGGTGTAACGCCTTGGTTTCTTTCGTCCACCCGACGCTCACCATGCCATCTACATCAATCAATGGCCTTTTAATCAGGGTCGGGTTGTCCACCATTAACTGCGCAGCCATTGCCGCCGATAAGTCGGTTTTCACCGAGTCATCAAGCCCTCGCCAAGTGGTGGAGGATTTATTCAGCAGTTTCTCCCACCCGCCGTCGACTGCCCCTGCCCAGCGCGTGACATCGGCAATGGAGACACCATCGGCGCGAACATCTTTATACGTATAGTCAATCCCGGCTGCGCTTAGTTCCTTTCGCGCCCGGCGGCAGGTGTCACAGGTTTTAAGGCCGTAAAAAATCATGATCAGTTACGCCACCTGCAGGCGGAGATAGTTCAACAAATCCGTGCGCGTAATCAGGCCTTCAAATTTTCCATTGTTCAAGACAACCGCCACATGACCCTTTGCAAAAACCGGCAGGAGATCTTCCATCGGCGCTTCCGCATCGAGGGTTTCCACGCGATAGGTCATGGCTGACTTTACCGGGTCTTTGAATTTGTCCCGGTTACGTACCACAGCGAAGAGGATGTCTTCCTCATCGAGAAGACCTTCTATGGTACCGATTTCATTAAGAACCGGTAGCTGCGAAATATCGTATAACTTCATTCGTCCGTAGGCGACCATTAAGCTATCATCGGGTTTCACGGTGACCGTCGCACGTTCCGAATGACGCCGGGTGATGAGATCGGTGAGATCGCCCTTCGGTGCGCGGGTCAAAAATCCCTGATCATACATCCAATAGTCATTATACATCTTTGACAGATATTTATCGCCGCGATCACAGACAAATGCGACAACGCGTTTTTTCTCTGTCTGTTCGCGGCAATATTTCAGAGCCGTGGCGAGGATCGTCCCGGACGAGGAGCCGCCAAGGATCCCTTCCTTTTTGAGGAGGTCGCGCGCTGCTTCAAAGCTTTCCTTGTCCGAGATGGCGTAGGCTTTTTTGACACGATCCAGATCGCACACGTCCGGGATGAAATCTTCGCCAATCCCCTCCACGAGCCAGGAGCCAACGGCATTCGGTTTGACCCCGGTGTTGACCAGGTCCGTTAGAATCGAGCCAACCGGGTCGGCGAGAACCATCTCCACATGCGGCGCATTTTTCTGGAAAAAGTGCGATAGACCAGTAATCGTCCCGCCGGAGCCGACCCCGGCAATCATGGCGTCCATATCCTCGCCCATCTGTCCCCATATTTCAGGGCCAGTGACTGTTTCATGGGCCGTCGGGTTCGCCTCATTGCCAAACTGATTGACATAGAATGCCCCGGTCTCATCGGCGATGGATTGGGCAACTTCCTGATAGTATTCCGGATGTCCTTTGGCGACGTCTGAGCGGGTCAAGCGCACATCGGCCCCGAGGGCCTTCAAATGGAAGATTTTTTCCTGCGCCATCTTGTCTGGCACCACCACGGTGAACGGATAACCTTTCTGCGCCGCCACAAGTGCAAGGGCGAGGCCCGTATTGCCCGCCGTGGCTTCAACGATTGCGCCGCCCGGTTTTAGCCGACCATCTTTCTCGGCCGCTTCTATCATTGCCAGGCCAATACGGTCTTTAATCGATCCGCCTGGATTGTTCGCCTCTAACTTCAGGAAAAGCTCGCATGGCCCGGTATCGATGTTGGACACGCGCACCATGGGCGTTTTGCCAATGCCTTCCAGAACATTGTTAAGGACAGGTCCAAATGGTGTTTCCTGCATGATCCGGCTCCATAGATTTGCTGTCCCGCGGATACATTTACTTTCCCTTCAGGGCAAGCCGACTTTTGCTGACGGGTGTCGCCCGATGATCAATATGAGGGAGATTTTGCGCCGGCTCGTTTCATGTCGCGGATGAAAAAACGCCCCGGGTGCAGCGCATGCAAAATGTCGAGGGATGTGGGGGCCGGTCCACCGGTGAGATGCTGCGCAATGATCGCCGCGCAAAGGGGCGCGGTGACAAGGCCGCGGGAGCCAAGGCCCGTCAGCAGAAATATGCCGGGCTGATAATTGGCAATTTGATAGTTCCTGGTTTTGCCAAATCTGAGGTCGTCATATGCCGTCGCAAAATGCTGCCAGCACGGTGCAGCCCCCACAATGGGCAATCGGTCCGGTGTTTGGCAGCGCACACTCACGCGCGAGCTGGTCGGACAGGAGGGGAGCTCAGGGTAAAGCTTCCTTGCGGCGGTGAGATTGGTCTCAGAGCTGGCGCTGCTGCGCGTTGGCGCGTCCCCTGGCGAGATTTTGTCATAGGTTGCGCCGAATAAAACGCCGCGATCTGGTGTGCCTGGCAGTGGTGCAATATAGGGGCCTGCTGCGATGGCGTGTTGGGGGGCTGGTGTTTCATCTATCCAGTCGATCTGGCCAGCGACGCCGGATAGGGGCAGGGATCTTGCCGGCAAAAACTGAAGCGCATCACGCCCATTTGCAATGATCACGGCACTGAACTCTTGAGTGCCGTTTTCCGTTTGGAGGGTTACTAGGTCATTGTGAGATGAGATTGTCGAGATGGTGGATTGGTGAACGGGCACATCGCCGATAAGCGCCGCCACATAAGCGCGCGGGTCGACAATGCCAGCATGGGGGAAAAACAACCCGGCCTCATCAGCAGTTATAAAATCATCTGGCAGCAGGTGCGCTGCGCTGATTTTATGCTGGCGATGGCGCTCTTCTTCATTTTCCGCTTTCAACAAAACCCCACACGGATGAAAAAATCCATTTCGTGCGGCACCAATTTCTTCCAGCGTATTTAGCGCGTGGGTATATGCCTGGCGGAAGAACCGCGCTTGCGGTGTTTCACCGAGATCCAGGCGCGGCATAATCAAGCCGCCAGGATTGCCAGATGCCCCGGCGGCCGGGCCTTGCTTGTCGAAGATAACCGGTCGCAGCCCATGGCGCTTTAAGGCATAGGCCGCGCTAGCACCGGCAATTCCGGCCCCTATGATGGCGATATGCGCGCCTTTGGGGCGCGGCATTATGCCGGCGGGTGAGAACCAGGGTTTTTGTATCGGGGTGCGGGCGGCCGGTTCATCTATCCGTCCAGTGAGCATTTCCCTTTTTCGGCCAAAACCCGGGCGGCGCGAGAGCGAAAAACCAACTTGTGTGAGGCCGCGTCGCACGGCACCAGCGACAGTAAATGTTGCGATGGTCGCGCCGGGGGCGGATTTTTCGGCAATGCGTTCCAGCACCTGTGCACGCCACATCTCCGGATTTTTGGAAGGGGCAAAGCCATCGAGAAACCAGGCGTCGATTTTTGCGTGCATGGCGCTGAAAGCTGCAGCTGCCTCGTCAAAAATCAATGTCAGGCAGACGTCCGTACTCAAATTAAGTTGGTGAAAACCCTGTGATACTGGCGGGTAGGCAGTTTGAAGCTGCGTCGCTAGCGGATGAAGATCAGGCCATGCTTTATGCGCTGTTGCCAGATCCGCCGGGGTTAGTGGATATTGTTCGCAGGATATGAAGTTGAGGCGCGCGCCGTTCGGTTTGGCCGTCTGGTTCCACAGATCCCACGCCGTGAGGAAGTTCAATCCGGTGCCAAACCCGGTCTCGCCAATCGTGAATTCGGTCGATGATCGCCACCGGTCGGTAAGATCATTGCCGTTCAGAAAGACATGGCGACTTTCCGCGGGCCCGTCCTGCGCAAAATAGATATCGTCAAAACGGCGAGACCGCGGCGCATTGGCGTCGCGGTCCCAGTCAATGTCAGCCGCCGACACAGGATTTTGCGAGGCAAGATCGTGTGTCGCATTATTGTGTGCAGGCGTCGTATTTTTGCTCACCCGGCTATCCTGGTTCCGCCGTTCCCGTGAGCTATAACCTTACTTCGAGGCAAACGGGAAGAAGCTTGCAAACCCGGATGTGCCCAATGACGCCGCGATTGGCTTATTGAAAGGCTCAGCGGAGTCACGCATCGCGCTGACGGCTGCATCGGTCATCGCGCGCGTGCGCTCAACGCGGCCGTCAAAGAAACGTGTCCAATAATCGCGCTGGATCTCGATAACGTCGTTCAGGGATGTCGCCCGGGATAATTCGTTTGTAAAATCAACTGCTTCGCTCATTTCCGTTTGAACGGCCGCCACGGCCACGTCATTGACGGCCTGGAAGCTATCCTGTGCGGTTTCGAACCCGGCGCGCGCCGCATCTAGAAATTCCTGCCCATGCTCCTGAAGTGCACCGGCATTTTCGGTAAATGCGTTCATCAGCGCATCATACTGGTCGGTTGTAGCAGATGAAAAAGCGAACGCGCTTTCCTGGTCGTCTGCTATGGCAGTCTTTGCCTTCGGTGCTGGCTTGCTTGCCGCTGGTTTATCGGACGCGGTTTTTGTCGCTGCGGTGGTCGCTTTTTTGGTTGCGGTTGCCATTGAAAAAATCTCCTGCTGTGGGGGCGTGTGCGCAACCAATGCTGCGCTGCAACAATTTGGCGTTGTTTACGCGATGCAACTTGAAGTGCCAAGGGGGGAGATGAAATTTTGTTGTCGTGCAGTCCTGCACCGCGCGCCCCGAAAGCAGAAGTGAAACGTTTATTGCCTCGGTGCCTTATCATTGACCAGTGCGTTCAGCGTCGCTGCCGAGGCGTAACCGTCGGCAGGCACCCCAACAGATCGCTGCCATGCTTTCAGCGCGCGTTTCGTATTCGCGCCGATAACGCCGTCTGCGGGGCCGGGATTATACCCTTGCTGTGCCAATGCGACTTGAAGGGACTTGCGCTCTGACAAGGACAAGGCGCGGTCGGCGCGTGGCCATGACCCCGCCGTTGTCGCTGGCCCGCCCGCAACCGCGTCAGAGAGCATGCCAACCGCTAAAGCATATGCCGTGGAGCGATTGTATTTCAGGATCGCCTCAAAGTTGGCGAAGACCAGAAAGGCCGGTCCGCGCGCACCGGCGGGAACAATCAAGCGCGCCCGCAAATTGGGGTCGTGCTTTCCGATAAAATCGCCGCGTGCCCCCGTTAGGCCCGAAGCGGCCCATTCGGCGAGGGCACGCCTTGTTTTGGGGGAGGCAAGGTCGAAATCAAAGTCCGATGGCAGCGTCACTTCAATGCCCCAAGGTGTGTCCAGCCTGTACCCGGACGCTGACAGATAGTTTGCCGTCGACGCAAATACGTCATTCAAATTTGTCCAGATATCCCGTCTTCCGTCGCCATCGGCATCAACGGCGTGGGTGAGATAAGTTGTTGGAATAAATTGCGTTTGGCCCATGGCACCGGCCCAGGAGCCGCGCAATTGTGACCTGGTGGCATACCCGTTCTGGATGATTTTCAGTGCCCCAATCAATTGTGAGCGGCCGTATGATGTGCGCCGTCCCTTCCACGCCAGAGTCGCCAAAGCGCGGATTGCGTCGTGATCGCCCATGACCGCGCCGTAAGCACTTTCCAGGCCCCAAATCGCGACGATGATGTCTGCGTCAACGCCGTATTCATTTTCGATCCGGGAGAGGAGTGCGCGGTTCTTGGCGAAATTGCCGCGCCCATTGTCGACGCGCCTTGTGGAAACGGCGCTGTCTAGATAGTCCCAGATGGCGCGGGAAAACTCTGGTTGATTATCGTTTAATTCGTAAACGCGGGTGTTAATGGTGAGCCCGTCAAACACCTCGTTCACGAGCGAGGTGGATATGCCAGCGGCCACGGCGTCCAGTTTGAACCCTTTCAGCCACGCCGCAAAATCCGGATCGACCGCTACCGGTGTTTGGGCTGCCCCGCCCTGAGTTGTGCCACCCTGGGTTTCTGCCGCTTGCGCATTTGTCGCCCCGATCCCGGCACCTATCCCCGTTAAGGGTGCGCCTGTCAGCGCAAGGCAGACAATCAGGCCAGTTGATAAACGTTTTCTACCCCACATCCCCGACACTCCATTCCATAAGCCCACCAAAGGGGAAACTGCTCGATATGTTTGTCTGAATCTATCGCTTTTGCGAGGCAAAGGTAAGGCGTAAGGCGTCAACCATTGGTTAACCTTTCCCAATTGATCGGCGCATATTATAACCGCACTAAAAAAAGACGCCTGAGAAAGAGGAATTTCTATGCGACGCAAATTTTTGGCTGGTGCAACGGTGTTCGCCTTTTTGCTGGCGGGTTGCGGTGGTGAAACCACACCTGTTGATGGCACGACTGCGCCTGCGGTGGAGACGCAAGCGGCAGAAAACGACTCGACCGAAGCATTGACGCGCATGCGCGCGCAGTTCGCCAAAATCGACATGGCACCGGATGTTTCCTTTCTCAGCGACGAAGAGCGCCAGGTTCTCAATCTGCTGATTGAGGCGGGAAACCTGATGTCTGAGATTTACCTGCGTCAGATTTCCCCGGAAAACCCGGCCCGGCGCAGTGATATTACCGCCCAAGAAGGGCAAAACCGTGACGCCCTTATCGATCTGTTCGATTTGCACTTTGGGCCGTGGGATACGCTGGACCATAACGCACCATTTTACGGTTCGGACAATCGCCCTGCCGGCGCCGGCTTTTATCCCGCTGATCTCTCCAGGGAAGAGTTCGAAGCGTGGATCACCGCGCATCCGGACGACGAAGCAGCGTTTCGATCCGGCTATACCCTTATTCGACGCACGGATGATGGCGGCCTGACGGCAATTCCGTATTCGGAAGCTTATCGGGAGTGGCTTGAACCAGCTGCCGCAATCCTGCGTCAGGCGGCGGAAATTACCAGCGATGAAAGCTTGCGTAATTTTCTGTCATTGCGCGCGGACTCGTTCCTGTCGGATGATTATTTCCAGTCTGAACTCGCCTGGATGGATCTGGACGGGACGATCGAGGTCGCCATCGGACCTTATGAAATCTATGACGATGAACTGAATGGGTACAAAACCGCGTTTGAAGCGTTCATCACCGTAAGGGATCCGGAGGAGAGTGCGGCGCTGGATAAATATAAAGGCCTCTTGCGTGATATGGAGGCGAACCTGCCGGTTGCGGAAAATTACAAGAATTTCAAGCGCGGGTTTGAATCGCCAATCGCGGTTGTGACGCAGATCCATGGCGGCGGTGACAATGTGCCAGGGGTCCAGACAATCGCCTTTAATCTGCCTAATGATGAACGGGTGCGAGAGGCCAAAGGCGCAAAAAAGGTACTGCTCAACAATGTGCTTGGCGCCAAGTTTGAGCGGATCTTGGCACCCATGGCCGATAAAGTTCTTGTGCCGGCGCAATCATCCCTGTTGATGAAAAAATATATGGCGAACTTCACCTTGTTCCATGAATTGGCGCATTCTCTCGGGCCGGGAACAATCACCAAAAATGGCGAGGAGACCAGCGTCAGTGCGGAGTTGAAAGAGCTTTATTCCGGCGTTGAAGAGGGTAAGGCAGATGTCATGGGCGCCTATAATGTGCTTTATATGATGGATCGCGGCGAGTTACCCATCGCGGAAAAGGAAAATTTCCTGGCCACCTATGCTGTCGGGTTATTCCGCTCCGTCCGGTTTGGGATCGGTGAGGCACATGGCAAGGGAGCGGCCTTTCAGTATACGTATTTTCGCGAAGCTGGTGCGCTGAACGTTCAGCAAAACGGGCTGTTGCAGATTGATTTCGCCAAATTTGAATCTGCGATCAGTGATCTCACCCGTGATCTTGTTATTTTACAGGGCGATGGGGACTATGATGCGGTCGCCGAATTTTTGCGGGACTATGCAAAGCTTGATGATGCGGCGG
Organism: Parvularculaceae bacterium; assembly: GCA_004213235.1. Lineage (GTDB taxonomy): Bacteria > Pseudomonadota > Alphaproteobacteria > Caulobacterales > Parvularculaceae > MED-G105. Next base: position 7,908 of record SHAI01000002.1, on the reverse strand, counting down.
AGAGAATTATTGCTTCGCTCACTGATCTGCCCGTTGATATTCAGCCGATCTATCCGGAAAAGCTGTAAGCGTAACGCGTCCTGACTTACTTTGTTCGGGGACGCTTTGACACTTACCAACCGCGGGGGTTCGCTCCCTCGTGCAGCCACATTAAGCCGCGCGTAGCGGCGATGGGGAAAGTCGTAGGGTGCGTTGCGCCCTCGATCACCTCGGCACGTATCTCGATGTCGTTGCATTCAGATGCGGTAAGCAGCTCCACAAATCGCGCCTGGTCAGTGACAAGGTTGTGTTTTCCGCCTTGTCGCGCCGGTGTTTCGGTTTCTCCCGTTGCAAAATAGGCGCGTCCAGAGACGGTGCACGTTTCACCGTGGAGTTCCTCCGCCAGCGCGAAGATCTGGCCGTCAGCGTTCCAGAGTGACGGGCTGGAGAGAATATAATTGTGGAACACCCCCGGCTGCGTGAGCAGTGCGTAAATGCCAAACAGGCCCCCATATGATTGCCCCACAAGGGTGCGCTTTTGGCGGTCGGTTCGATACTGTTTGTCGATCTGCGGAATGGCTTCATGTGTCAGAAAATCAAGAAATGCCTTCGCACCGCCATGCTGGTAGCGCGCGCTCGGTCCAAGCGAAAAAGGGGTTAAATCGCGGGATCTACTTCTACGCGCCCCCTCGCCAATCGCATACGAAATGCCAACAATGATCGAATGCTCAAAGGCACCGACGATCATTGGCATATGGGAAATGCCGGCGACCGTCTGGAAGGTATAGTCGCTGTCCGTTACGACGATAACGGGGTAGCGGCGCTCGGCGTTCTTTGCAGAATGATAGCCCGGCGGCAGTTTTATGAAAAAGCTGTATTCACGTTCCATGTCGACAGCTTCAATTATAATGACCTCGCTGCGGGGCATTTTGTAAGCAGGCTGATCTCCTGTCTTTGCCATTGCGGTGCAAAAACTGAGCAGGACAATCATCAAGGATAAGCGCACGGTGACAAGTCTCCCGCAATCAGACAGCTTCAAATATTATCCTGCGTCAACCAAGTGCCCACTGGGCTGGATATCAGTGCTGAGTTGTCAGGTTCAGACCAATCGCGCCCACGAGGATCATTCCGATCAGGCCGTATTGCAGAAAACTCAGACGCTCGCCAAATACCCAGAGCCCCAGAAAGCTTGCGGCGACGATGCCAATGCCAGCCCAGATGGCATAAACCATTCCTACCGGCAAATACTTCATTGCGGGTGCCAGAAACCAGAAACACGCCCAATAGCATAAAATTGAGAGCGAACCCCAATGCCATTTCTCGAATCCATTCGATAGTTTAAGCAAAAATGTTCCGCATACTTCCAGAAAAATTGCGCAGCCCAAAAAAATCCAAGCGTTCATTTATCTTACTCCTTATTACCAAGAATGTCGTTGAGGAAGGCCACATGGGCGCGGAATGCGCGCCGGCCCTCTGGTGTGATTGAGATCCAGGTCCGGGCGCGTCGGCCCACCATTTCTTTTGTCATTGCGATATAGCCCGCACCTTCCAGCTTTTGCAGGTGTGTGCCGAGGTTCCCATCGGTGGTCCCGCTCACAGATTTCAGCGTCGCAAAATCCAGCGGATTTCGGTCACTTTCCAGTGCAGCCATAATCCGTAGACGGTGTTGCTGGTGGATAATGTCATTGCTGGCACTCATGGCTGGCGCAGCCACAGCCCGCCAAGGACGAGCCCGGCACCGCCGCCAAGGGCAAGTGCGAAAAATAGCGCGTCTGGGACAACCCACCAACCGATCAGGAGGGAGACTAAAACCAGTGCCGCCAGGGCGAGGAAACGTCGACCTGCCCAAACACCCATCACGGCATAAGCGGCCGTCAGGCCGATGGCGAAAACAGCAGCGATTGTTCTGAAATCAGCCTCGATAAGGACAAGCAGGAGAGTGATGCAGGCATTGCAGATGATCCATGTGGCCAACGCTTTTTGATCGCTCTTGCCCGCCGGACGGGTGAGGGTCCAGCCAAGCGCGCCAATCCATGCTGCGCCCCACGCCAGCCATGCTGCGTCGGGTGCGAACTGCTGGGTCATGAAGCCGACAAGCCACGCAACACCCCATGCCATGATAACGCTGCCATAGTCGCGATAATGGCGCAGCGTCTGGGTGCGTTGCTGGGTGGTCTCGATATTTTTGATGGCGTCGGCGGCCTGGCGTTGATCCATTATACTCTGCTCCACAAAGTGAACTTTGTATTGCAGAGTAAATGGCAGAGTCAAGACCAAAACCATAATCAGGTGCGTTGGCCCTCTGAAAGAAATCAGCCACGGCACGGAATATGGCGCTTATGCAAAAGGGTCCATGTGACCGCCGTGCGGGATCAGATATCCAAATCATCCCGAACGAATTCGGCATTCTCCTGGATGAATTGAAAACGCGCTTCGGCTTTTTTGCCCATGAGCCGATCAACAAGGGAGACCACATGTTCGGCCTTATCTTCGGCGATGACAACCCGTGCGAGAGATCGCGAGCCCGGATCCATCGTCGTTTCTTTCAGCTGGCCGGGATTCATTTCGCCAAGGCCCTTAAAGCGCGACACGTCAACTTTCTGATTTGATCTGAACTCGGATTTTATTTTTTCATCGCGAGTTTTCTCGTCCATGGCGTAAACAGTCTTGCCGCTGGCGGAAATACGGAAGAGCGGCGGCTGTGCCATGTAAAGCCGGCCCGCATTGATCAATTCCGGCATTTCCTTGTGGAAAAAAGTGATGAGGAGGGCCGCGATATGCGCGCCATCAACGTCTGCATCGGTCATGATAATGATTTTATCATAGCGCAGATCTTCCAGATTAAAGCGTGCGCCAAGACCAACGCCAAGGGCCATGGCGATGTCCGTGACTTCCTGGTTTGCGGTAATCTTGTCCCGCGTCGCGGAGGCAACATTCAGGATTTTGCCGCGTAGCGGGAGGATCGCCTGTGTTGCCCGGTTCCGGGCCTGTTTCGCAGAACCGCCAGCGGAATCACCCTCAACCAGGAAAATCTCGGTACCCGTCCGGTCTTTTTGGGAGCAGTCGGCAAGTTTGCCGGGCAGGCGGAGTTTTCGCGTTGCCGCCTGGCGCGCAACATCTTTTTCTTTGCGGCGGCGCTGGCGTTCCTCGGCGCGCTCTACCACCCAGTCAACCAGACCGTCAGCCTGTTTCGGGTTGGAGGCGAGCCAGTGATCAAATGCCGGACGGATGGCATTTTCCGCAAGCTTTGATGCTTCTGCCGTGGCGAGCTTGTCTTTGGTCTGGCCAACAAATTCTGGATTGCGCACGAAAATTGACATGAGTGCACCGGCGGAGTTCATCACATCCTCTGCGGTGATGACATTTGCTTTCTTATTGCCTGCAAGCTCTGCATACGCACGAATGCCCTTGGAGAGTGCGGCGCGCAAGCCGGCTTCATGGGTGCCGCCTTCCGGTGTCGGGATTGTATTGCAATAGGAGTTGACGAAACTATCCGCATCACCGAACCCTGCAGCGCCCCAGACAACGGCCCATTCAACATTGCCATGACCGCCGTCTTCTTTGCGCTCTACCCTGCCGGAAAACATATCCGCAGCAACAAGGGTTTTGCCTTCGGTCAGGCTGGCCAGATAATCGGTCAGGCCGCGGGCAAAGTGGAGAGTTGCCTGCGCCGGTGTGTCGTCTTTGATCAGGCTTTCGGCGCATTTCCAGCGAATTTCGACGCCGCCAAAGAGGTATGCCTTCGACCGCGCCATTTTGAACAGGCGCGCTGGTTTGAAGCCTAGCTTCTTCCCGAAAATGTCGGCATCGGGATGGAACATCACACTGGTGCCGCGTTTGTTTGGTGCGGGCCCAACTTTTTCCAGCTTCGTGCGCGGCTTGCCGCGTGAATAACCCTGGCGCCACATTGTGCGCCCGCGACAGACCTCAACAATGAGATCATCGGACAGTGCGTTCACCACGGAGATACCAACACCGTGCAACCCGCCAGAAGTCTGATAGGCCTTGCCATCAAACTTTCCCCCGGCGTGCAGTGTGGTCATGATCACTTCGAGTGCAGACTTTTTCTTGAATTTCGGGTGAGGGTCCACCGGAATGCCGCGGCCATTATCGCCGACCGTCAGATAGCCGTCTTCATGCAGTTCGATTTCGATTCGGGTGGCGTGGCCAGCAACTGCCTCGTCCATGGAGTTGTCCAGAACCTCGGCGAACAGGTGATGCAGGGCGCGCTCGTCCGTCCCGCCAATATACATGCCGGGGCGTTTGCGGACGGGCTCCAGGCCTTCCAGGACTTCGATGTCCTTGGCGGAATACTCATCTTCGAATAGGTCAGGTTTGTTGGCTGTCGCGCGTCGCGCCATGGTAACAATACTCTTTGCTTAAATTCACAAACGGGGTGTAGCGCCGTTCCTGCGCGCGCGCTAGATCAGTGCGCAACGCCTGTTGAAAGGAATTTTCCAAGATGGAGCAAACCCGCGACCTGTTTCGCTTTTTTCACCCGCTAAGGGTTCGGTGGAACGAATGCGATGCGCAAGGCATTGTCTTTAATGTAAATTATTTTCTCTACTACGATATCGGTATTTTTGAATGGGTACGGGCCATGGGATACGGCCTTGATGAAGCGCCGGAATTTCTGACGGTGCGGGCCGAAGCCGACTTTAAGGGGGCTGCCGTTTTCGACGATGAGCTGGACATTGGTCTGCGCTGCGTCCGCCTGGGGAACAAGTCGCTTGCTGTTGAAGGTGCCATATTCCGCGGTGATGACCTGCTGAATGTCGGGCGCTTGACATATGTTTATGTTCGCCGCGGCACCCGTGATACCGCGCCAATAGATTCGGAACTGGTTGATCGTATCTTGTCTTTTGAGAAAATTGCCCCCGAACAGGCGCGCTGACGAGCTGTAGGCTGTCATTCTCACGACCCGTTTTTTTGCGGGCGCGGGCGCGCGCGCCGTCGAATGTTAAGGCCTTTAAGAATGCGATCAGGCGGATTTGATAATATCCGCCGCTTTCTCGCCAATCATAATCGATGGGGCATTGGTATTACCGCCGATCAGCGTTGGCATGATCGACGCATCGGCAACCCGCAAACCTTCAACGCCCCGGACTTTGAGATCAGGTGTAAGCACTGACTTATCATCTGTCCCCATACGGCACGTGCCGACCGGGTGATAGATCGTATCAGACCGTGTGCGAATATCTTCAAGTAATTCCTCATCGCTTGCCGTCGTCGGGGCATAAATGGCGCGACCTTTTATATCCTTGAAGGCGGGCGCATCAAAAATGCGGAAGACAATCCTTGCCCCTTTCATCAACCGGTCGAGGTCATCAGGGTCGGATAAGAATCTGGGGTCAATTTGTGGCGGCGCATTCGGGTCGGCAGACGAGAGCGTTACCTCGCCGCGACTTTTGGGCCGCAAAACGCAAACATGGCAGGACAGGCCGCCGCCCAGATATTTCTTGCGACCATGATCATCTACCAGTCCGGGAACAAAATGCAGCTGAATGTCCGGGTCCTGAAGTGTTGGGTCGGTCTTCAAAAAACCGCCTGCTTCGGCAAGGTTTGAGGTGAGTACACCCTTATCCTGCTGTTTCAATTGTCTAAGAGCGGAGGGAAAACCGGTAATGAAATTGGTTGTGATGCCCACGGAGTCTTTGGAACTGGAACGGAACAGCGGGGCATAATCTAGATGATCCTGAAGATTTTGACCCACTCCGGCGCTTTGTGCAATCACGTCAATGCCAAACTTCCGCAGTGTCTCCGCAGGCCCAATGCCCGACAGCATCAAAAGTTGCGGTGACTGAAATGCCCCGGCGCTGAGAATAACCTCTCGCGTGGCGGTAACATTGAAAGCTTTTTTGCTGAAGTTGGATTTTTGATGGAATGCGACACCTTTGGCGCGGCCTTCTTCGATCAGCACTTTTTCGCAATGGGCACCGGTAATGATATGCACATTCGGCCGCGTGCGTGCGTCTGACAGATACGCCACGGCAGAAGAGCAACGCCGCCCATTTCGTTGCGTCACCTGGTAGTAACCAACGCCTTCTTGTTGTGTGCCATTGAAGTCGTCATTGTGCGGAAGCTGTAATTGTGATGCAGCTTCTAAAAATATGTCGCTAAGCGGATTTTTAAATCTGAGATCGGAAACGCTGAGCGGACCGGCATCGCCATGAAAATCTGATGCGCCGCGCTCATTGCTTTCCGCTTTCTTAAAATAAGGCAGAACATCCCGCCACGACCATCCGGTTGCCCCAAGTGCCGCCCACTGATCATAATCAGATGGTGTTCCACGGATATAGATCATTGCGTTGATGGAACTTGACCCGCCAAGGGTGCGCCCGCGCGGTTGGAACCCTCGTCGTCCGTTGAGGTGTGCTTGCGGGGTTGTGTCAAAACTCCAGTTTTGTTTGACATTTTCCGGCCAAAAGGCAAATCCGATCGGCACGTGAATAAGAGGGTGTTTGTCCGGTGGCCCTGCTTCGAGTAGGCAGACCCGGACATTTGGATCTTCAGAAAGGCGCGCTGTCAGCGCGCATCCGGCTGATCCACCGCCAATGATCACATAGTCGAATGCGCCAATATTCTCGCTCATCATCGCCTGCTTAGATCAATTTGCGGAACAGGCCGATCATTTTGGCTGTTTTATCCGTATAGGGTGGATAAAGCATCTTGGAAGAGGCAAATCGGCTCTGGCGGAAAACAGGTTTCATGTGGGAAAAGGTCTCAAAGCCCGCTGCGCCATGATATGCGCCGATGCCGCTGGGGCCGACACCACCAAATGGCAGATTCTCCTGGGCGACGTGCCAGAGTGTGTCATTCACGGTAACGCCGCCGGAGACAGTACGGCTGAGCACATCATCACAAGCCGCTGTGTCGTCGCCGAACCAGTAGAGTGCCAATGGTCGATCATTGCGATTGACATATTCAATCGCCTCTTCACGTCCGCCAACCCCCAATATTGGCAGGACAGGTCCAAAGATTTCTTCCTGCATGAGTGGAATTTCCTGGGGCGGATTAATGACCAGTGTGAGCGGGAGTTTCCCCTTTGGCGTTAATGCATTGGATGATCCGATCTCTATGATTTCCGCACCGGCGTCGCGGGCGTCATCTATGAGGCCGTTTAACCGAGCCAGGTGGCGCTCTGAGATGATCGCCGAATAATCCTCCGTGGTGTCAATTTCAGGGAAAAGCGTGCGCGCGGATGTGGCGATCGCATTGGCGACGTCGGACACTTTATCGCGCGGTGCCAGAACGTAATCCGGGGCAATACAGGTTTGCCCTGCATTATACATTTTTCCGTGCGCAATAGAGAGCGCGGCGCGGTTTATGTCGGCGCTCTGGTCGATGATTGCCGGGCTCTTGCCGCCGAGCTCCAGGGTGACGGGCGTCAGGTGCTGTGCCGCGGCCATGGCGACCTTGCGCCCCACAGGCGTCGACCCGGTAAAGAGCAGGTGGTCAAAGGGCGTTTCGGCAAAGGCCTGGCCAACCTCAACCGCCCCGGTGATGACGGCAACCTGATCTTCGTCAAACGTTTTTGAGATCATCTCGCGCATGACCTCGCTGGTGGCGGGGGTCAATTCGCTTGGTTTGATCATGACGCGATTTCCCGCTGCCAGGGCTGCGGAGGTCGGCGACATGGCGAGCTGGACCGGATAATTCCATGGGGAAATAATGCCAATAACGCCAAGTGGCTGCGGTTCCAGTGCGCTGGACGCGGGCAGCATGTGCAACGGGGTTGGGACGGAACGTTTTTTCATCCACTTGCCCAGATTTCGCCGTGCATCTTTGACCGCGGCAATCGATACAACGATATCGGCGAGTAAGGATTCCGTTCCAGAGCGACCACCAAAGTCGCTATTGATCGCGTCGATGAGGCGCTTTTCGTTTTCCTCAAGGGCCGCGATGAGGGCGTTCAGGCGGGCTTGGCGA
>SHAI01000019.1 GCA_004213235.1 Parvularculaceae bacterium | reverse complement strand
TCTCATCACGGATGATGCGGCATATGCAGATGCCGTGGTGAACGAAGTCGGCGCGCAGATTGCCGCACATCCACGCCGTGAGATTGTCCATGCGGCATGGCAAAATAATTCCGCAGTTATTGTCGTGAATGATCTTTTGGCAGATGCGCCGCGATTGGTTGATCGTTTGGCACCGGAACATTTAGAGCTTGCTGTTGCCGAGCCGGATGTGCTCTTCGCTAGGATCCGTCATGCTGGTGCTGTATTCCTGGGTCGTTATGCCCCTGAGGCGTTGGGCGACTATGTGGCGGGGCCTAATCATGTTCTCCCTACATCTGGCGCGGCGAGGTTTGCCTCTGGACTTTCCGTTCAAAATTTCATGAAACGCACGACTATTTTGCAAACTGACTTGGCAGCATTTTCCGCATTGGCACCTGCCGCCGCGCGGCTTGCCGATGCAGAAGGGTTGCCGGGGCATGCCGGGTCTATTCGGCGTCGCCTGGAGGACAACTAGAACGAATAGCCAAGGGTCGCCCGGACCACGGTATCATCATTGCCCCGACCGGCAGGTGGGTTGGTCTCATAGCGATAATAGAAAGACAGGCCGGTATTCAGGCCACCCCATAAATCTGCCGTAATCGCGGTGGTTGTTTCAACGGTGCTGGTTGGATCGGTCCAGGTCGCCATCACGTCCTGGGTGAACTTCAAGCCTTCGCGGATGATCAAGTCCAGATCAATGGCGCTATAAACAGCCATGGTTTGATCAATCTCACGGGTGTCGTCGATTGGCGAGTAGCGGTAGCCCGGACCGCCCTCCAGCTTCAATGTGAATGGCTCTGATTTGGCGATGAAGTAGCCGACACCGCCGCCGACGAACAAACGGTAATCAAAACCGGAGAACTCATCCTCATCATAGGAAATGCGGCCGAAAGTATAAGCACTGTCATTGATCGCGATGTCGAGTTTATAGGCCGCACCCCAACGTTTCTGGTTAAGAGTGCCAGCAGCTTCCCCCAGATTGAAGTAAGTGCGGACATTGTGGGTGAGCGTGCCTGACTTCCGTTTTGCGTCAACGCTAAGCCCAAGCGCTGCGTTATCAGAGTTACCAGAGGCGAAAGAGGCACCAGCGCTGAAAGTGCCATCCCAGGCTGAAATCGAGAACAACCCTTTTGGCGTCGGCGCTACTTTGTTGGCAGCGGCGGATGCCGGTTCTGGTGTGGGTGCTGGGGTGGCAATGGATGCGACCTGCTCTGAGCCCCCACTTTTTGCGCGTTCTTCTTTTAGTGCCAAAATTGCGGCATTGGCGTAGGCGTCAATCTCGGCACGAAATGTTGGTAACACGTCCCGAACTGCATCGGCGACGATCTGAACCCGCGACGCATCGCCCGTCTGCGCGGCGGAATCGATGAGATCTTTGGCCAAACCAGGCGGCTGCGCCGCAGCGAAAGATGGCGCAAACGCCAAAGCTATCGCGCAAGTGATAAACGCGACGGCGGTTGTGTTACTGAGCGCCTTCATTGAAGCCTCTTTCTTCTAACCCGAACTTTGTGCGACCAATGTATCTACCCTCAGCACAAAGGCGATGGCAGCATTCCTTAAAATCCTGCCTTTAATGATCAATACAGATGACGTACAGTCCGTCGACGGTTAATAGGGTTTTTTTTGAAGAACTAAAGGCCAAGCAACCTTGAGCGAAGACACAAATAATTCTCCCTTCCGGATCGTGGACATACAGCTCGACGAGCGAAGCCTTGCGCCTGCAACGGCAGATATTGAGCATGAACGCAAAGTTGCGATCTTTGATCTGAAGCAAGAAAATTACTTTGAGCCAATCGGCGCATCTCATGGGCCGTTCGAGCTTTATCTCTCCTATGCGGAGCGCCGCCTCGTTTTCGACGTACGTCAGAGTGATGGCGTGGCCCTGGGGAGCGTCCACCTCTCGATGACGCCCTTCCGAAAAATCATCAAAGACTATTTTCTCTTATGTGAGAGTTATTTCGATGCAATCCGAAATGCAGCGCCCGCCCAGATCGAAACGATCGATATGGCTCGGCGCGCCATGCATAATGAAGGCTCCGAGATCTTGATGGAGCGCCTGAAAGACAAAATTAAGCTGGATTTGAATACAGCGCGGCGTCTGTTCACGCTAATCTGTAGTTTTCACATGCGCTGAACGGAGTATTGCAGTCCTAACCATGCCCACACCCATGTCCATACTCTTTGTGTGCAATCAAAATTCGATCCGCTCGCCAATGGCTGCGGAGCTCTTGAAATCGCGGGTCCGTCCGGAGGTCGGCGTGGATTCGGCTGGTTTGTATGAAGGCGCGCCGGATCCATTCTTGCCGTCGATTTTGAAGGAAATTGGCCTTTCGGTTGGCAATGTCGCGCCCAAATCACTGGAAGGCATGGATCTATCGGGTTTCCATAACATCGTTGCGCTGACGAGCGAGGCGGTGGAAGCGTTGTCGGTGAAGGTTCCCACGGAAAATTTGGCTTATTGGCCGACAGAAAACCCGACTGATTCTTATGGCGCGCGCGATCAGATCCTGGACGCATATCGGCGGGTGCGGGGTGATTTAACAGAACGAATTGCAGAGTGTTTTGGGGATTTTTTCGCAAAAACTTGATTTTACAGGCAAGGACGATCATTTTCCGAAAAAATCTGAAATCTTGAGCGCGAACGCCGCAAATCGCTTGTTGCGGTCAGGCGCATTTGGAGAGCCAATGGCAAAGGAAGAACTTCTCGAGTTTGAAGGTGTGGTGGAGGAACTTCTGCCGAACGCCACATATCGGGTGAAACTGGAAAACGGTCATGAGCTTATCGCTCATACCGCCGGTAAAATGCGGAAAAACCGCATTCGTGTTCTGGCGGGCGATAAAGTGTTGGTGGAAATGTCGCCCTATGATTTGACGAAGGGGCGCGTCACCTTTCGATTCAAGTAAGAACTGGAAGCGCATTGACGCCGGATGACATAATCCTCGCCAGCGCCAGTCCGAGACGCCTAGATCTCCTTGCGCAAATCGGTATCGCGCCGGGAGCGGTTCAGCCAGCAGATATTGATGAAACGCCATACCCGGCGGAACTCCCGCGCGAGTATGCGCGTCGCGTTTCGGCTGAGAAAGCCGACGCGGTCGCGGGGCTGCACCCGGAAAAACTTGTGCTCGCTGCCGACACCGTGGTTGCGTGTGGGCGACGCATTCTTCCTAAAGCCGAGGATGAAAGAACCGCGGCGCAATGTCTGACGCTGATTTCTGGTCGCAGTCACAGGGTATACACAGCTGCGTGCCTTGCAGGCCCAAAAAGTCAGGTGCGTACGCGCATCACTGAGACCCGCGTAAAAGTCGCACGACTGTCGACGGCCGAGATCCGCACTTATCTCGATAGTGGAGAATGGCGCGGTAAGGCGGGTGGCTATGCCATTCAGGGGCGTTTTGCAGCTCACATTGTTTCCCTTATCGGGTCGTATACAAATGTTGTTGGTCTGCCGCTGCATGAAACCGCCAATCTTTTGCGTGGTGCAGGCGTCATCTGGTGACATCCCTGCAGCTATTCATCGACATTGGTGTCACCGAGACGCGCTTTTTCTGGACTGTGGATGAAGCAATAGCCGGGTTTTGGTTTGCGCCTAGGCGGTCTCAATCAAGCGATGCGCCGCCCCCTTCGGTTGGAGATATCTTTGTCGGGCGGATTAGGCATGTCGCGCGCGATATTGAAGGCGCGTTTGTTGATATTGGTCTTGGCAGAGATGGTTTTATCTCCGCACGTCGCGCGCAAGGCAAATTGGTTGAGGGCGCGCTGCTACCAGTACGTATTCGCCGGCCAGCGGTCCGGCATAAAGGCGCTGAACTTGATGGCGATTGGCGTGGCGGTTTGTCACAACGGGAAATCTCCATCGTCAAAGAATGGTTGGCGACGCCGCCTGATGCTTTCGCCCGAGCGCCTTTGTGGCGAGACGCTGCGCTTGATATATTCCGGTTTCTGGATTCAGGCAGGATTGAACGCATCACGGTTAATGATGTCTCCGCGCATAATGCCGTCAAAGAGTATCTGGGTGACGAATGGCACGGTCATCTGCGGTTGGCCAAAGAAAATCTTTGGACTGATGAAATCGAGGCTGAATTGGACGCGGCATTAGAGCGGACAATAGATATCCCTGGCGGGGGGCGGCTTATCTTTGATCATACTGAAGCGGGTGTGATGATTGACATTGATGCTGGCAGTGCCGCTGATGGTGGTTCGGGGCGGTTGAACGATCGGGTAAATGCAGCTGCGGCGAAATTGCTTGCGTTGGAAATTGAACGACGTGCGGTGTCCGGTTTGATCGTCATTGATTTCTTGCCGCCGTCAGGGGCAAAGGCCCGCCAGTCGCTGCTGCGCGAGCTTGGTTTTGTCGGACGGCAGGGCCGGTTAGAGAAAGATGGCGTGTTCACCGTTCGGCGGCGATTTGTTCGGCCATGTTTGCTTGATATGGCAAACCCGGTCATCAACGCGGACAGCCGATTGAAGGAAAAATCTGGCGGTGCTGCTGGATCGCTTGCCTGGACCGCCGGGGCTGCGATGCGCGGGCTGGAATTGCGCCTCGCGCGCCAGCGGTCGACCCACTTCCGCATGATTGTGTCGCCTTCTATGGAATCGTATTTTGCAGATAAGCAGGAGCTTGTTGATCAGTTAAAAGCAAGATTCGGTGCGCGTTTTGAGATAGTTGGCTCAGATCACGCTGATCGCAGTGGGAGGAATGGATATGACATCGTTGAGAACGCCTGATGGACGAAATCGTGCTGCAGTCTGCCCAGAGTGTGGTGCTTCGGCAGAAATCGCTTACCAGCCGTTTTGCTCTAAACGGTGTGCGGATCTAGATCTCCACCGCTGGTTATCGGAGGGCTATGGCATTCCGTCCGCGGAGGAAGACGGCGAGGCAGACCCCTCATATCTGTGAACATGGCACCAAGTGCCCATCTCTTATTTTTTTTAGTTGATGAAAGAAAAAGAAAATTCACGCATCAGATGGAAGCCAACGATGAACTGGTTGCGGCTGCCATACTGATCAATGATTGGTGTTTCTGCAAAGCCATCAAAAATCCGGCGATAACTGACATAAGGGTTCACTGACCAGCGCTCGCCAATGTTCACATAAGCGTTGAGGCTCCCGCCGACATCGCGGAAGCCAGCACTGGCATTGTAAAGGGGCAGACCGGACGCCGCCGCCTGATCTTCATTGACGGTGAAAAATGTATCGGCATAGTCCCCGTTCACCCAGGCGACATGCCCCGAAAGCGACGTGGAAAAACGTGGGGAGGAATAAAGCATCACCGTCCCGGCACCGTCGATAATGAGCCCATCATGGCCCCCGGCCAGGCCCTTCCTGATTTTCCCGCGGACGAGCACTCGGTTGAGAATGGTCGCGGCAACAAAACCGCCAGCCTCAAACGTGTAGCCGATATCGCCAAGGCCATGCAGGGCGGGATTATCGCGCTCGCGCCGACGGCCAGCAACTCGGACCGATGGGCCAATTGCGACCCCTGAAAAGCCAAACAATGCAAGGTCAGCGCCATCATCATCGAAAAACAGGAAGTTTTTAACCTTCAAAAAGACCTGCGGATCCGGTCGAAATTCGTAATCATCGGAGCCGAAATAATCAGGCCGATAAGCAGGGCCGACCCCGAGGCTGAGATTTGTGCTCTCCGGGACAAGAAGTGTGAAGAGGCCGACGAACCCGCGAAATGGCGACCAGCCTTGTGGCTCGTCAAACTCATCGTCATTCATCGGGCGAATTTCTTGGTCTTGCGAGCGCTTTGGCCGTTCCCCGAAGATCGGGTCCAGAAACGGCTCATCGGCTGATTGCTGGGCATAAGCTGCCGGTGCCACCATGAACGCCGCCAAACTCGCGGCCATGAATACTCGTTTCAACATGATGTTTTTGCGCCCCCTCTGGCAGCAAAGCTTTATTACCCCGTCAGATTGCAACTGCACCAGTCACAAACGCATATTCGATTCATTTGAAAACAAATCATGCATGAGTGCAATTAATTTTTAGCCCCTCTCCTTGGGAACACATTTGCTCGAAAGTACGCGTAACTTAGCCGGTTAGACAATTCCTGGGTGGCAGCGCATATTTTGGTACACGCAAATCTCAGGCTGCTGTGCGGCACAAATATTAAACCGCACCTTCGCGCTGAAGCCGTTTGCGCAGCAATTTGCGCGCGCGACGTACCGCCTCGGCCTTTTGGCGAGCGCGTTTCTCGGAAGGTTTTTCGTAAAACTTCCGGCGCTTCATTTCACGGAACGTGCCTTCCCGCTGCATTTTCTTTTTTAGAGCACGCAGGGCTTGTTCGACATTATTGTCGCGGACTGAAATCTGGACCAGGGGTCTTCTCCAACGGTTAAGGGCACCCCGGTCCGATGATCGCGGCGCGATAAATCTGTAAAGTTTCTTCGCCGAAAGGCGTGAACGCGCGAGCTAGCAAATCCTGGTCTGGTTGTCCACCAGGTGTTGCGTTCTAGAGGCGCTTTCGGGGTTAATTTTTGGGGCTTGTCTAATTGCTGACAACGCCCCATCTCCATGAAAGGTTAGAAAGCGCAACCAAATCATTGCGGTAGCAAGAATGAGGTGAAGTATGGCGGATCAAAAGGCTGCGAATGATGGTGGAAAATTGGACGAGCTGCGCCAGTCCTTGCTGTTGCCGACCCTTGAGGCGGCATCTTTTGAGGGGTTTACCCGGTCGGTATTTCGCCAGGCCGCGGTTGAAGTGGGAAACGACGCCAATCTGGCAGAGATTGCCTGGCCTCATGGTGCGAGCGATGTGTTGGCGTTTTGGTCATCAGAGGCTGACCGGTCAGCTGCGGCTGCAATCCATCGCGCAGATGAGGTCAAACGTATTCGCGAGCGAGTGACCCTTGGGGTGTGGGCGCGCATTGAATATTTCTCCGACCATAAAGAAGCCGCTCAACGCGCAGCAACGGCTCTTGCATTGCCTTCCAGACAACCACTTTCCGCTAAATTGACGTGGCGCGCGGCGGATCAGATTTGGCGTGCGCTCGGCGATACGTCGACGGACTTCAACTTTTATTCCAAGCGCGCAATTCTTTCCGGTGTCATCTCCTCAACAATGTTGCGATGGCTGACCGATGACAGTGACGATGGAAGCGCAACCAGGCGCTTCCTGGACGCGCGAATCGACAATGTGATGCAGATCGAAAAGGTAAAAGGCCGTGTAAAGAAATTCACGCCAGATCTTGCCGGTATAGCGAACGCATTCGGTAAGGCGCGCTATGGCCGCAATCATTAGTCGCGCAAAACTCTACACCGGATCTACTGAAGAGATGTGCTACTGAAGATGTGTGCTACGTCGACGCCGGTGCGGGTAATACGGTGTCATGGGCACAACACCGTGACCAGGCGCTTAGTCGATTCATGACGGACGGAAAGTCAGCGCAACGCCGTTATTGCAATAACGAAGTCCGGTCGGCGCTGGGCCATCTTTAAAGACATGCCCCTGGTGGCCGCCACAACGCGCACAGTGATATTCGGTGCGCGGTACGATTAGTTTGAAGTCTGTTTTCGTGCCGATGGCATTGGGCAGAACGTCCCAGAATGATGGCCATCCCGTGCCTGAATCAAACTTTGCGTCAGAGGAAAAGAGATCAAGACCACATCCCGCGCAGGCATAGATGCCCTTACGCTTCTCGTCGTTCAAGTCACTTGTCCAGGCCCGTTCCGTCGCTTCCTTGCGTAAGACCCGGTAGGCCTCCGGCGACAAACGTTTTTTCCATTCGCTGTCGCTGAGTTGCCATTTTTCGAAATCTGGAATTGTTGATGGATCTGGGTTGGTCAATGCTTCCTCCGCGAATGCGCGTCCGCCTGCTGTGAAAGCAAAGGCGGCCGCCGAAGTTGATATCAGGTCGCGTCTTTTTATCATGGGCGTGATCCTTGTGAGCGCCGTTCGCCGGGCACTTTTTTTCGTTATCCGCAATTTAGGCGTTCGCCGCAATCCCATCCAAAACCAATGGAACGAGCAATGGCAAGAGTAGTAGGAGGCCTGCAATTCTGTTGGATTTGAATATTTTAAGGAGACCGGCGTTGTCTGCGTCGTCAAACTGCCGAACTTGCCAAATGAAATGCATGCCTGCCGGTATCAGGGAGACATAATATGCGGGGTGGGCGTTTATAAGGGCACCAATGATCAAAAAGAGTAGAACGCAAACGCCATAAAATCCCGCAAGGGCCGGACGGGTTTTGTCCCCAAGCGCACGTGCCGATGACTTCACGCCAATAAGCGCATCGTCTTCCTTATCCTGGTGTGCGTAAACCGTATCATAACCCAGCGTCCACGAAACGCCTGCGCAATAAATCAACATTGCAGGCAGGCTCACCCGGTCGGCCGCTGCGCTAAATCCCACCAGCGCCCCCCAGTTAAAGGTCAGGCCCAGCCACGCCTGCGGCCACCAGGTAATCCGCTTCATGAAAGGATAGGCGCCGACAAGACCGAGGGACGCCATTCCAACTGCAATTGTCACCCAATTGAATTGGATCAACACGATGAATCCGACAAAACTGAGTAAAATCAATGAAGTCCAGGCCTGTTTTAGGGTAATTTGGCCAGCCGGAATCGGCCGCAGCGCTGTGCGTGCGACTTTGGCATCAATATCTTTGTCTATAATATCGTTATAAGCGCATCCGGCACTTCGCATGACGAACGCGCCAACAGCAAAAAGGGCCGCGTGTTTCAATGTTGTGAAAAGGGTGGTCTCCCCCGTCGCCAGCGCTAAACTCGCCCCCCAAAGACAGGGAATAAACAGCAACCAGACGCCAACCGGGCGATCGGCGCGCATAAGTCGTAGATAAGGCTTTGCGGAGGAGGGCGCGTATTTGTCCACCCAATTCGCTGCAGAGGCGTCAGCGGGCCTTTGTTCATTGGCGATTGGCGTGGTGCTCGGCAGGTTTTCCATAAAAGGCGTCTAGCTGATCTTTTTACTGCTTCAAAATCTGGGCGTACGCCGCTAACGGAATAGGATGATACCAAGACTTTATACCAAAGCGCACCTGGTAAGCGATGGCACCTGCATGCTCAGTAAGGAGCAAGCGCATTATCTCAAAAATGTGCTGCGGCGCGAGCCGGGATCGGAGATTCGCCTGTTTAATAGCAATGACGGTGAGTTTGCAGCAACTATCGCGGCATTGTCGAAAGCTGGTGCAACGGCAAACGTCGGAACATGCACCCGGTTACCTGGGCATGAACCCGACCTGACCCTTGCCTTTGCCCCGATAAAGCGTGGCCCGACAGAGTTTCTTATCCAAAAATGCGTTGAACTTGGCGTTGCTGCATTTGTGCCTGTGCTCACCGCCCGCACAAATAATGAACGTCTGCGGACTGATCGACTGGCCGCCATTGCCCGTGAGGCTGCCGAGCAATGCGGTCGCCTCAGTGTACCGCGGATAGATGAGCCAATTAAACTGTCCAGCTTTATTCAGCGGCATGGGGATGCAGGGGCTTTGATCTTTTGCGATGAAGCTGGTGACGACCCGTCGGCACTATGGGGGGGCGATCATGGTCGTGCGGCACCGATGCTGGACGTATTGAATGGACACGATAGGCTTTCGCGCGCAACAATTCTTATTGGACCGGAAGGCGGCTTTGCGCCGGATGAGCGGGCCATGCTGAGGGGGGTGCCAAATGTTCTGCCTGTGACGTTAGGTCCGCGTATATTGCGCGCTGATACCGCCGCGATTGCCGCAATCACCCTATGGCAGGCAGCGCTCGGCGATTTGGCAAAAACCTGACCTTACCACGTCAAAGAATGACGGCCCAAGAATGACGCTAAATGGCGGAAAAAGTTTGATATGTTTCATGGTATGCATTCGACGGGGGGTACGCGATTATGGCGCGAATCTCACAACCTCTCGTCTGAGAATGTGCCAACACTATTTGATTTTCTGTTCCCTCGACGTGTTTGGCCGTGAGTGGTGATAGGCGGTGGTTTTCTGAAATCACCGATAATGGGGATGCGGCGGATATATTTAGCGTAGGCCAGTAATCATCTATTTATTGCAAACGACGTAATTTATTCTTGATCGGTAAGCGCCTCTATGCGCGCCATGGCGTTAGCTGGTGGTTCATCAATTGCTGCACGAACTAATTGGTCAAGGTGTTCCGATCGTGTTGATGCAAAAATAGCTGCGTCGATAAATGGCTGTGCCAAGACGTAGGATAGTGCAAGTTCTGCAGCACGCCATCCCGGGGTGTCGTGTAATACATCTGAATTGCGCGATCGTGCTTGATTAAGTTCGGGTCGATTTTTAATGAGTGCGCGTGCTATCGTCCATAAATCAGATGCGGATGTTGGCCAAAAGAAGTTCCTATTATACAACCCTTGTGCGAGCGGTGCGATAGCAATAACCTTTAAACCTTCAGTATGCGCCTTTATAAAAGCGTCTCTGTGTTCGCGTTTGAAAATATTAAAGACCCCCATCGCAACGCTGAAAGTTTTGTCTTGTAATTCCCGGTCACTCAAAATGAAGTCGAATGCATTTAGCTCCCCGCAAATGCCGGCAAGGTGGACTTTGCCTTCCTGTTGCAAAGCTCTGACGGTTTCGCTGGATTGAATGATATCTTCCGAGCTAGGTCCGTGAAGGTATAATAAATCTAGTCGCTCCCGACCAAATCGGCGTAAGCTATTTTCAACATCGGTACGGATGCTGTCTTCTGAAAAGTCATTGTACAATACACCGTTGCTGTCCCAACGCGTACCAGTTTTTGTGCTGACGAACCAATCTTTACTTGCCGCGGTTGACTTCATTATTCGGCCGAGGCGCGATTCTGCATTTCCTTTTGCATAGGAGGGGCCTGTGTCAAAATGGGAGATGCCAAGTTCCGCGGCATGCATCACCAGTCGGTTTGCTTTTTGTTCAGAAAACCAGGGCATTCCCCACGCGCCTGCACAGCCATAACCAAGGCCGTGCAATGATGTTGGTATATTTTTAGAAGCAGTCATAAAGAATGTTTAGCTGAAAAATTTAGAATGGTGCCCATCTAAAACGGGTTTCGAAATTTTATTGGATTTCTCGGTCCTTCCGCGCCGCATACTATTAAATATTTACACTGATCATGCCTGTTCCCGGATTTGATTGGGTGTCTCACGCCAAAAAATTCTGAACCTGTATTTAGGGAAGAGCTCAAAAGTTTGCAATGAAGCACATCAACGCAGCAGCACAACAACGCAAATGAATTGGTGCGGGTGGCGATGGTGCATTGCCTGTGCCGGTGCAGCAGTTGCGCGACATGCCTGGTGATGCAAATCCGTACGCCATGAGCAATGCGGCTTGACGCTCAGTCCTGGTGTTTTTCGATTGCCTCCAAGGCTAATGCCGCTTCGTCAAGGGAGGTTTCGATCGACTCCAGACGGGTCAATAATTCCACGAGTCGCTGGGCGGTTTCGTCGCGAGTGATGCCTCTCGCTGTGTGAGCATGCGGCACATCGCCGGATGCGTTTTCTGGATGCATTGAATTGTCGGTCAACGTACTGGCCGTGCCAGGGGTGCTGGCGTTTTGTTCACTCCCGGCTGCAACCTTCCCGCCTGCAACATTGGGATGCAGGTCGATGGGTTTTCCTGCGGCCTTATGCCGGCCAATTTCGGCGACATATTTAACGCCATTATCTTTGAAGATTTGTTGAACGCCTTTAGTCGTGTACTTATGGTCGTGCAAAAGGGCCCGAACGCCGCGGAGAACATCGATATCTACCGGGCGGTAATAGCGTCGTCCCCCGGCGCGCCGCATTGGCCGGACTTGGCCAAAGACTTCCTCCCAATGTCGCAAAACGTGTTGCGGTACGTCCAATTCATCTGCCGCTTCGCTGATCGTTCGAAATGCTTCAGCTGATTTTCGTGCAGCCATGGCTTCCTACAATGCGTGTCCGTGCAAAAACTATTCAGCAGCCTGTACAGCGGAATGGTTCGCGAGATTCTGGTTTATCTGATCCTTGAGTACATTTGACGCTCGGAATGAAATCACCCGGCGCGGCGTAATTGGCACTTCCTCACCCGTCTTGGGGTTGCGTCCCATACGCATTTTCTTGTCACGGATCGAAAATGTGCCAAAAGATGAAATCTTTACGGTCTCGCCGTTTTCAAGGGAAGCACAAATTTCCTCAACGATCCGTTCGACAATGCTGGCAGATTCGGTACGCGACAATCCAAGGGACCGAAAGACGGCATCGGTAAGATCGGCACGTGTGATTGTCTTCGCTGACATCATCAGATCTCCCATTGGCAAAATTGTGATTTATCGCCGAATGTTAAATCCTCACAGACAAGAAGGTCAACAAGCATTTGAAAATATTGGTAAGTTTCCTGCAGTTCGGCTCCCAGAAATTTCTGGTCAGGCGCGAAGAAGTGCCGCACCCCAGGTCAAACCGCCCCCCATGGCCTCGATCATGACCAGATCACCTGGCTTTATCCTCCCATCGCGCACAGCTGCGTCAAAGGCGAGGGGGATTGATGCCGCCGAGGTATTTCCCTGTTCGGCAATGGTCGACACGACGCGGTCTGAGGGCAAGTTCAGCCGTTCAACAACGCCATGGATGATGCGCTCATTGGCCTGGTGGGGCACAAACCAGTCTATGGCTGACGGCGCTATCCCGGCTTTTCGGGCAACGGCGATCATGGCGTCGCTGATGCGCTCTATCGCCTGTCGAAAGACTTTGTTGCCCTGCATGCGCACGTGACCCACAGTTCCCGTCGATGAAACCCCGCCATCTACGTGGAGATAGTCCGTAAATCGGCCATCGCACTGGAGTTCGGTTGCGATAACGCCGCGGTCGCCGCTTTTCTCTGCGTCTTGCGCTTCAAGCACCCAGGCCCCTGCGCCGTCGCCGAACAAAACGCATGTGCTCCGGTCTTCCCAGTCGATAATCCGCGAGAAGGTTTCTGCGCCAATAACAAGTGCGCACTTATGGTCGCCCGTGCGCAGAAATTTGTCTGCGGTCGTTAATGCATAGACGAACCCTGAGCACACGGCCTGAACATCGAACGCCGCGCCAGCAGGCACGCCGAGTTTTGCCTGCACGATTGCTGCTGTTGCGGGAAACGTTTTGTCCGGCGTGGTCGTCGCCAGAATGACCAGATCAACATCTGAGGGATCTTTACCGGCCGAATCGAGGGCCTTTCTTGCGGCGGCAACTGCAAGATCTGACGTGAATTCACCCTCGCCAGCTATCCGCCTGGACTTGATGCCAGTCCGGGCGCGGATCCACTCATCGCTTGTGTCTACTCGCGCTGCGAGGTCCGCATTGGATAGGACATTGCCCGGCAGGTATGAGCCAGCACCTGCCAATACTGATTTCAGATTCATACTACTGCCTTGATCCCCGAACTCTGTTGATCCGTATTCGCGTCCTGGCCGGTACTGGCAGCATCAAGCGTTGCGAAAACGCGCCCGACATTATCAGCAACGTCCCGACGAAAACCCCGTCCAGTGAGCGCAGCGGCCATGGATGCGGCACTCGCCACGCCAGAAGCGTTCGCACCGCCGTGACTTTTCACGACGATCCCGTTGATCCCGAGGAAAACGCCGCCATTCACTGAGGATGGATCGATTTTCTGTCGGAGCGATTTCAGTTCCCGGCCCATTAAGGCGGCGCTGAGCTTCGAAATGAGGGATCCGGTCAGCGCTTCTTTCATCCAGCCACCAACCAAGCGTGCGGCACCTTCCGCAGATTTCAGGGCGACATTGCCGGTAAAGCCGTCTGTGACGACAACATCGACGACCCCTTCAGAAATGTCATTACCCTCAACGAACCCCTGGAACGCCATTTCAGCATCTGCTCGGCGCAGTAACGCCGCAGCGGAGCGAACCGTGTCATGGCCTTTTAATTCTTCCGCCCCGACATTGAGGAGGCCAACGGAGGGTTTAAGCTTCCCCGTCAAGGCGCGGAAAAATGCCTCGCCCATAATGGCAAAAGAGACCAGTTGGCGGTCGCTGGCGTCGACATTCGCGCCGACATCCAACACAACAACGCGCCCTTTCGGGGAGGGCCAAAGCGCGGTGATGGCGGGGCGCTCAACGCCTTTAATCATCCCGATTTGACGGCGGGCGACGGCCATCAGCGCGCCGGTATTGCCGCCTGATAACACTGCATCTGCTGCGCCTTGCGAAACCGCAGTAACGGCTGCCCACATAGACGTATCACGTCCTCGTCGCAGCACGTGCATCGGTTTGTCTGTCATTTGAACGACGCTATCGGCATGCACAACAGTTGCGCTGGCGAGCTGTGCGTGCCCATTGACGATTTGGCCCACCATGTCGCCGTCGCCGAAGAAAGACACATCCGCACAAAGCCCGTTGGCGAGCGCTTTGGCCACGCCAGCAACGACCTCTGCAGGTCCGGCATCAGAGCCCATAGCGTCGACCGCAAGGCGCGGTCGCTCGCTCGATGGGCGTACTTTTTTCTCGATGTTCAGCAAAAGCGGCGTCCTTCGTCCCGTAACCGTTAGAACATTTCTTGGCATAATCGATTTATGCGCCGTCGCCTAGCGCCTGGTGGCGTCATCCGACGTTTTATCTGGCGGTTTATCTGCCGCTTTCCTCTGACTTTGTGGCAACGAGCCCGGCTAATGCTGCAAATGGATTGTCATTGCTGGATTTGTCAGTGAGCGGTGCAGGCGGCTCCGCGTCAGGTAATTTCGGGTGTGCCGCCATGGCCAGTGCAACTTGCTGGATTAAAATCTCCGCTGGAGCCAATTTATTCGCCTCATCAACGAAATCCGCGATCAGATCGACATCTTCTTCAGAAACAGCGTCTTCCTCCAGGAATTCCGAGGTGAGACGGAGTTGGAACGTATCCTCGATCCGTTCTCTCATTGGTTCCAGGCTGATGGTGCAGGTGCGCTGCAGCATTGCGTCCACGCTACCGGTTACCTGGATATCTGGCCCCCGTCGTTCAAACACCATATGCCCGCTGATTGCTTTTAATGCCGGCACTTTGAGCCGCGTCGCAATCAGATCAAGATCTTGCAGCGCGGCGACCAGGTGGACGGTTTTGGGCGCTGCTTCAAAAGCTTCAATCGATATCCTGTCAAAAAACATCATTTTGCGCTGGCCGCATCTGTTGTGGGGTCCATCTGAATTGGGGGAAATGCAAAAGCGCCTTTGAAGATGTCGTCAATACCTGTTTCCTTCAAAACCTGGTCGGTTTTCATCATATAACGCGCAATTTCATTTGCCCCGGCGGGAATATCTTCAACCCCGTAGATGTTTCGGGCGATGGCCGCCGACAATAATTCGGCATCACCTTTTTCCAGAGCCTCATCATAGGCACCAGTCCGTCCGTAAAAAGCTTCCGCCATATTGCGGATGCGCTTGCCGATTGACATGTCGCCAACGCCCAGTTCCCGTAAGGCATCGTCCATGCTGTTGAAGAAGGCGTCAAACAAATATTGCGAGAAGCGGCGTGCGCGGTCGCCATCCTGCTTCAGGCGGCGCAGCACGAGGAACATATGTATGCTCAGAACCTCAAAACGGCCCTCGACATTATCGGGGGCACCGGCATCGACAAAAAAAGGTTCACGACGTGAAGCTTCGGCGACCATAAAGTACACCTCGTTTGCAACACGTTTGTCGGGGTCTTTCCTAAGCGCGCGAAAAATCATATTCACCTGTGAGGCTTGCAATTTGATCTAAGACCATAGATCTGCGAGGTAATGCGGACTGGCGCGCGGATCAAGCATGGCGTATGGGCACAGGTATTGTGCCTGGTGCGCTGTTTGCGGGGCATGCTATTTGCGGGGCATGCTATTTGCGGGGCATAACGTCACGGACGCGATCAGGGTGCAATTGGCTTTAGGCGGGCGTAAAAGGAGCAATGGCGGTATGAGCCATCATAAATTTGGCGTTGCAGTTCGGAAGTTTGCAATGCGCGCCGTTTTGGTCGGTGCGGGTTTTGCGGTTCTCACCGCGAGTGGCTGCGTCTCGGTACGTACGAGCCATGGCTACATCCTGGAACGCGGCGAGACGTCTCTCAGTGCGCGCGAAGGCGTCGATACAAAGGAAAGTATCATCGCAAAGTATGGCGAGCCTTCCATGCGCTCGACCTTCAACGATAGCGCCTGGTACTATCTTGCCAGTCGGGACCAGGCCCGGGCATTCTTCCGACCTGAAACGACGACGCAGCAGGTCGTTGCTTTCCTTTTCGATGACGCCGGTGTTGTTCAGGAAGTGAAAGAGATCAACCTGGCACAAAGCGTGCGCGTTAGCCGCGTTTCAAAGCAGACACCCACCCGTGGGAAAGAGCTGTCATTTTGGGAGCAATTGCTGGGTAATGTTGGTCAATTGCCGGCCGGCGGCGGACCAACTGGGCCTGGTGGGGGGCGCTAGTTAGCAGCCTGCCTCGCGTTGTCAATTAACCCATTTCCCGGATCGTAAGACGGCGGCTCCTGAAGCTTTCTTGAATGCGCCGTTGGATCACCATCGATAATGGCGAGGTCCTCGCGCTTCATTCTTGGCCGTTGTGCGTCATTTGTCGATTCTGCTTCGTCCGGTTGCGTGAGCTCAGGCACCTGTCCAACCTGCTCACCTGATAACTCTTGCCCGTACATGCTGGCGTGATCCGGCGCTCCTTCGTCTATATCGATATCGGTGGGCTGGATAACAGCAACTGGTTCTAGGGTTTGGTCAGCTTCTGTTCCTGGTGTTGCCGCAGTGTCAGTGTCAGTGTCAGTGTCAGTGTCGGCGCAAGTATCGGTATGGTGAAGTAGATTAGTCGGGGCAGGCACCGCTGTCGGCCCAATGACGGCACTTTCTTTCGGTGCGGGCGGGGCAGCTACCTCAGCGTTTGACGATGTTGTTTGCGTTAGCTTGGCGTCATTTTGTCCAGTGATTGAGGCAATCGTTGATTTGGCGAGGATGACCATGTCGCCAGCGCTGCGTTTCACGGGGATAAAGGCCCGGTCATCGTTCAGCATGTCGATCAGGCGTTCATCGGTTTTCAAATAAACGCGGCCTTCTAACGTTTCACCGGTCGTCAGATGGATTGACACCGTAAAGTTACGCTTGGACCTGAAAGTCTTGTTAGACGAAATCATTACTCAAACCCGGATAGATGGCGTTAACCTAACCGACTTGGTTTAAGATCCTGTTTCGCTCGCCTTGGACTTTGTCTGGACTTTAGGCGCGGCGTTCATCCAATTCATGAGATATTTCAACGGGAAAACCCAAATTACACCGGCCAGCGCAAAGTATAATAGCTTTAACGCCCAATGGGGCGGCACATGGTCGCCAATCGCGGCGGCGGCGAACAGGTAAATGAAGACGTAAGGCAGCCAGATCAGCAGCCCGACAAGCTTTTTCAAACGCGGGGTCATATTGGAGAGCTAGCAAAGCGCTCCGCCGCGCACAATGACGAATCCGGTGCCGCGGCGCGACGTCTCACTTTGCCTGGCGGGGGTGAATTCTCTGCGAGAACCTATTACCTACCTCGCCATGACGTTTTCATCAGCGAACCCTCAATTACAGGGCGGCGCGGTGGCCACAAGGTTGGCCTCGCCCGTCGATCCCGCCATGCGTCCCGTGATGATCTGGCTTTTCATCGTCGCAGGTCTGATAGCCGGAATGGTCATGGTGGGCGGTGCCACCCGCCTGACGGATTCGGGGCTTTCCATTACCGAATGGGCTCCCATCAGTGGTGCCTTACCGCCGCTGAGCGATGCGACATGGGAGGCGGCATTTGAAAAGTACAAAACCATTCCAGAATATCAGACAGTTAATTACGGGATGAGTTTGGCGGAGTTCAAGGTTATTTTCTGGTGGGAATGGGGGCATCGATTATATGGTCGGTTCCTGGGGCTTGCATTCCTCCTGCCACTGATCTTCTTCTCTGCGAAGGGCCTCATAGACCGTACTCTGGGCGGTCGGCTGGCAATCCTGTTTGTCCTGGGGGGGCTGCAGGGTGTCATTGGTTGGTGGATGGTTGCATCGGGATTGAGCGACCGTGTGGATGTGAGCCAATACCGACTTGCAACTCATCTTGGTCTGGCAGTGGTTCTTTTTGGCGGCGTTCTATGGACCGCGTTTGACCTCCAGCATGGCCGCAGGCGCATGGCCGATGCCATGCCACTGGCTC